>JACZXC010000098.1 GCA_022571825.1 Myxococcales bacterium
ACCCAGCCACCCGCCCGGGAGGCCGGCTAGCAGGCCGAGACCTTCTACTTCCGCGGCCTTCGGCCTTGGAGGCCTCCACGCAGCGGTCCCCGCGACAGCGATCAGCGGGGGCGAGGCCCGGCTGGGCAGGGTCTACCCGGACCGGCGTCGGATCCAGATCACCGCACCGGCGATCAGCATCAATTCCGGAACCAGCAACCCCACGCTATAGAGTGTCCTCAGAGTGTTCTCCAGGGGCAGGGGAAACTGCACGGTTTCGCGGATCTTCGGCCGCAGGGTGATCTGGGACTCCCGCTCCACCGCCCAGTGAACCGAGTTCAATATGATGTCGAGGTCGTAGAGAGCGCGCAGGTAGCGGTTGGAAGCGAAGTCGCTGTCGCCGAACACGACGATGCGGGCCTCGTTTCCGTCGCGGGGATAGCGCCCGGTGGCCATGATGAAGTGATATCGCCGGGGCTCCCCCCGATTCTCGATTTTTCCCGAGCGCCGATCCAGGACCGAGAGGTCGTCGGTCACCCAGGCGTTGGGGCTCGACCAGACCACGCCCTGAAGCTTGTCTTCGGGGTGGATCTTGCGGGTCACGATCGGGCGGACTCCGGGAAAGAAGGTCATGCGGTTGCGGTTCAGTCCGCTGGAGGTGGGGTGCGTCGCGTAGTTGTAGGCCACGATGTTGAGTCCCTCCGCCGTCGACTCCACAGCGCCTGAGGCGGGATCGATCAACACGGAGGTGGGTGTTTCGAGGCCGTAGTCCGCCAGGAGCGCCTCGATTCCGGACTCCGTGCCGGGCTCGAGCAAGGCGATCAGCCGCCCTCCGCCCGCCAGATAGCGGCGGAGCACCTCGACGGTTGCCTCCCGCATCTGGCGCCGGGGCGAGATCAGCAGCACCGCGTCGGTTGCCTCGGGAATCTCGCGCAGCGCCGCCGAAGTGACGAGGGTCAGTTCGTAGCCCTCGGTGGAGAGCGCCGCGGCCAGGCCCGAATAGCCGGTTGCGTCCGAACCGCCGGGGTCTCCCTCGCCCTCGCCGCGCAACCAGAGCAGATGGCCCGAGGACACGGAGCGCAGCCGGTACAGCGCCTCGTAGATCGAGCCTTCGGTCGGCCGCTCGACCGTGACGAAGCGTTTGCCCAGGGTGAAGACGATCGTGTTCGAGGTTCCGATTCCGTAGCGGTCCTCATCCTCGGGCGACTCGTCGAGGATCCGGCTGCCCACCTCCAGGGGACAGACCTCGGCGATCTGGTCGAGCAGCAGCCGCGCCCGGCGGGTTCGGGGATCGAAGGCGTCCCGGTAGTGCGTGGCGGTAACCGGGGTTTCGAACTTTGTACAGACTTCGACGATTCCGCGAGAAAGAGAGAAGCTCTCCTCGCCGGTCCAGTCGAATTGGACCTGAGAACGGGCCGCCGCGCGTTCCAGCGCGGTGGCGAGCCCGAGAGCCGCGACGATGATCAACACGCCGCGCAGGATGACGGGCCGCGAGTGGGGCCCGCCGATGCGTCGCATGCGGCCGGCGCCCGCCGCCGTCGCCACCACCAGGGCCAGGCAGCCAAGGGCGAGATTCACCGCGCTGAACGCCCCGAAATGATCGGTGGCGTAGAACGAACCCAGGCCGAAGGCGATCGCGATCAGTCCGGCGTGGGCCAGCCCGCGCATCACGCGCCCACCCGGCGCAGGTCGAAGCTGAATCGGGCGATCGCGAGGGCCACCAGCACGACGCCCAGGAAGAAGACGACGTTGGCGAGGGACACGATCCCCTCGGCGAAGCTTCCGTATCGCAGGTGGAGCGAGATCAAGTCGAGGAATCCGGCCACGCCCTCGCTCACGAAGGGATGGATCCATGCGAAGTCCCAGAAGACGAAGGCGACGGCCCAGGCCGAGACGGCGGCGACCAGCTGGGTCGAAGCGAAGGCCGAACACACGAGACCGATCGAGGCGAGAGCGATGGCGTGCAGGGTGAGTCCGACGAACACCGACGTCAGGTGCCAGAGGCCCAGGCCGCCGCGTTGGATTGCCGTGGCGGGGTAGACGAAACTCATGGCCATCATCAGCGTCACGAACAGGAACGTCACGGCGAACTTCGCCACGACGATCGTCGTAGGGGTGAGGCTCGTGGCCATCAACAGCTCGTCGGTTCCCCGGGACCGCTCCTCTGCGAAAACGCGCATGGTCACCAGGGGAATCGCGCCGATGAGCGTGAGTCCCAGGGTTTCCATCACCGGCGCGAAGACCGTGTCCCACAAGTTGATGTAGTCTGGAATCTCGCCGCTGCTGAAGCCGCCCATGGTCGTGGTCGCGTACAGGAAGAGCACCTGATTGTAAATTCGCAGATGGTCGAAGAAGATCAGCGCGGTCACCAGAGCGACCATCGTGAGGGCGACGTACGCGGTGGGCACCGCGAACAGGCTGTTCAGCTCCTTGCGAACGAGGGCCAGAAACGCGGTCACACGCGGTGCTCATCCGGACCGCGGAAGAGCTCGAGGACCGCTCCCTCACCCAGCACGTCCTGAGTGAGCCCGTCGGCGATCAGTCGCCCTTCGCGCAGAACGGCCACCCGGGAGGCCAGTTTCCGGGCCTCGTTCAGGTCGTGGGTGCAGAGGATCAGGGTCCGCTGCCCGCGCAGGCTGCGCAGGATCTCCTGCACCTCGCGCTGTTGCACCGGATCGAGGCCCCCGGTGGGCTCGTCGACGATGAGCAGAGGCGGGTCGTGGAGGAACGCGTGGGCCAGGGAGACGCGTTGCTGAAAACCCTTCGAGAGGTTTCCGATCAGTCGCGTCGCCACCGGGGCCAGCCGGAACCGCTCGATCGTGGCCTCCACCGCCCTCACGGCCTCGGGACGCGATAGGCCCCGTGCCCCGGCGATGAACCGCAAGAAGCCGCGAACGCGCTGCTCCGGGTAGAGCCGGGAGGTCTCCATCACGAAGCCGATCCGGGCCTGAACCCGCGCGGGAGAGGTCGCGGGCGAAATTCCATCGACTTCCAGGTGGCCTTCACTGGGGATCAGAAGGCCAGCCACGAGACGGATGAAGGTCGTCTTGCCCGCCCCATTTGCACCCAGCAGGCCGAAGGCCTCCCCCGGCTCGACCGTCAGCGAGACACCATCGAGAGCGACGTGACTACCGAAGCGGCGGGTCAGTTCGCGCGCCTCGATCCGTACGCCCCGACCCGGCCGCGCCTGCGCCGCAATCGGTTCCCCCACGCTCAATCCGTGGCTCCGCTTGCCCGATACCGCGATCGGACTAGCCTATGAGCGTGATCGATCATCGGCCCGCCAGCGGAGGGGGATCCTGCCCCCGCTGCCTCGGGTGTCTGGGACTGGCCTCGCTGAAGGTCAATGGATCCTGGTTTTGCAGCACCGGCTGCGCCGAGGGGCGCGTGTCGGCCCAACCGCGCTCGGTGGCAGTTCCCGAGGTCTGGCTGTACGCCCGTCCACGCCGATTCTTTGGCAAGCGCCAGCCCAAGGAGCCCAACTCTACCGGTACCGGCGAATAGCCGCACCGCTCCGCCCCCGCTCCCGTCTCGGCTCACCTCACCGTCCTCGGGATCCATGGTTCTCTAAAGATGCCCCAGGCTGGAAAAGTACTCGGGCCAGGTCTTCGACACGCATCCAGGGTTCTGGATCACCACCCCTTCGACCCGCAGTCCGGCCATCGAGAAGGCCATGGCCATCCGGTGGTCGTCATAGGTGTCGATCTCAGCACCGTGAAGCGGGCCGGGTTCGATGGTGAGCGAGTCGGCGGTGGCCCGGGCCTCGGCCCCGAGCTTGCGAAGCTCGGTCTCGAGAGCGAGCAGGCGATTCGACTCCTTCAGGCGCAGATTGGCCACATTGCGGATCCGCGTCTCTCCCGCGGCGAAGAGAGCGACCACCGCGATGGCCAAAGCCGCGTCGGGCAATTCGTTCATGTCGGTGTCGACGGGAAGGAGCCGATCCATCGGACCCCGCACCTCGATGAAATCATCTCCGCGCAGGACGCGACAGCCCATCTGTTCCAGGATCGGAAGAACCGCTAGGTCCGCCTGGATCGATCTGCCGGAGATCCCCTCGACCCGCGCGCGACCGCCGGTGACCGCCGCGCTACAGAAGGCGTAGACCGCCGATGAGGCGTCCGGCTCGACGCGGTAGGTTCGCGCGCGATAGCGCCGCTCCCGGCTCACTCGAATCTCGCCGTCCGGGGTCCAGTCGACGTGTCCCCCGAAGGCGCGCATGACCTGCATCGTGAGCTCGACGTAGGGGCGCGAGACGAGGACGCCGTCCTGAAGCGCCAGCACAACGTCGTTTCGCGCATAGGGAGCGGCCAGCAGCAGAGCCGAGACATATTGGCTCGACCGGCTCGCGTCGATCGCCGCGTGGCCGCCGGGAAACTCGGGCCCGTGCACGCGCACCGGCGGGCAGCCGTCCTTGCCGAGCACGTCGATTCGCACGCCGAGGGCGGCGAGCGCATCGGCCAGGTCCTGAATCGGGCGCTGTCGCATGCGCGGACTCCCATCGATCACGACGGGTCCGTCTGCGAGGGCGGAGGCCGCCGTAATGAATCGGGCCGTGGTTCCGGAGTTCGCGGTCTGGACCGTCGATTCCGGGCGCCGGAGCTTTCCCCGCAGACCGTGGATCGTCCAACTCTCCTTTCCGCGCTGGATCTTGCAGCCGAGCGCGGTGAGCGCATCCACCATGACCGCGGTGTCCTCGCTGGCCAGCGGCCGGACCAGCTGGCTGCTGCCCTCCGCCAGCGCGGCGGTTAGAAGAGCCCGGTTGGTGATGCTCTTGGAGCCCGGCACCTCGACCACGGCATCGAAGGTGCGGCGCGGGTCGATCCGGATCGCATCGGGATAGTCCACGGGCCGGGGATCCTCCGGGTGCGGGCCTGACCCTAGCTATAGCCAAATGGGTGCGGCGACGGGTGCACCGCCCGGACGTTGACACCCTTCGGCGGCTTCGGCACAATCGTCGATTGGTGTGAGTTTTCCCAATAGAGTCAAGGGCTTAGGAGTCAGGGGCGCAAGAGCCTGGGACTTGGGAGCCGACAGGGCTCGGGAACCAAAGCTCAGGGGCCAGAGGTTCAGCGGCGTGACCCAAACACCGACTCGCGCGACCCAGGTGCTCGTCACCGACTCCCTGGCGCCCCAGGGTCTCGCAATTCTCGAAGAGGCGCGGGGCATTCAGGTCGCCTACCGGCCGAACCTGTCGCCCGGCGAGCTTCTGGAAGCCGTCGCCGGCGTGGATGCGCTGGTGATCCGAAGCGGCACAAAGGTGACCGCCGACGTGATCGCGGCCGGTGAGAAGCTGCGGGTAATCGGCCGCGCGGGCATCGGGGTGGACAACGTCGACGTGCCGGCCGCCACGGCGCGCGGAATTGTCGTGATGAATACCCCGGGTGGCAACAGCATCACGACGGCGGAGCACGCCATCGCATTGCTCATTTCGTTGGCCCGCCACATTCCCCAGGCCACTGCCTCGATGAAGGATGGGAAGTGGGAGAAGAAACAGTTCACGGGCCTCGAGCTCTACAATCGAACCCTCGGAGTGATCGGTCTGGGGAACATCGGGGGGATCGTGGCGGACCGCGCTCGCGGCCTCGGGATGAAGGTGATCGCTACGGACCCCTTCCTCTCCCAGGCCGCCGCCCAGAAGCTGGGCGTCGAGCTGGTTTCCTTCGACGAGCTCCTGAGGCGCGCGGATGCGATCTCGGTCCATGTACCGCGCACCAAGGAAACGACCGGGATGCTGGGCCGCGACGCCTTCGACAAAGTCCGGCCCGGCGCACTTCTGATCAACGCCGCCCGCGGGGGCATCGTCGATGAGAAGGCCCTGGTCGACGCTCTCGACGACGGGCGCATCGGCGGCGCGGCCCTGGACGTGTTTGAAAAAGAGCCGCCGGGTGCCGAGCACCCGTTGGTGAGGCACCCGAATGTGATCTGTACGCCGCACCTGGGTGCCTCGACGGAGCAGGCTCAGGTGAACGTCTCCACCGCGGTGGCCGAGCAGGTACGCGATTACCTGCTCTCGGACATCATCGGCCCGGCGGTCAACGTGCCTTCGATCTCTCGCGAGCGGCTCGCGCAGATGCGCCCCTATCTCATCCTGGGGGAGAAGCTCGGGCGCTTCCAGGGCCAGCTCTGCCCGGGGTCGATCGACGAGATCGAGATCGAATACTCGGGCGACGCCGCCGAGACCGACGTTGCTCCCATCACGATCGCCGTGCTCAAGGGGCTGCTCGAGCCCATGACGGATCGGGTGAACATGGTGAACGCGCCGCTGATCGCCCAGCAACACGGAATCAAGGTGGTGGAGTCGAAAGCCAGTCGAACCCTCGACTTCACCAGCGCCATCAGCACCCGGGTGTCTGGCTGCCTGAACCGACTGATCGTGGGCGCGATTTTCCATGGCGGTCAGCCGCGAATCGTGCGCATCGACGACTTCATGCTCGAGGCCATTCCCGAAGGCCCGACGCTGCTGCTTCACAACCGTGACCAGCCCGGGGTGGTGGGGACTGTGGGCGCGGTGCTGGGCGATGCGGGCATCAACATCTCGCGGATGCAGCTCGCCCTGGTGCGCGAGCGGTCCGAGGCGGCGATGCTGGTGAACGTGGACAACGCCCCGGACGAATCCGTCATGGAGCGCCTGCGCGAGCTACCCCACATGATCTCCGCACAGCTTGTGGACCTGGGCCCGTGACGACGCTCGTAGCCGTCGGGGCCCAGTGGGGCGACGAGGGCAAAGGCAAGCTGGTGGATTGGCTGGCTCCCCGGGCCCAGTACGTGGTTCGCTTCCACGGGGGCAACAACGCCGGGCATACCCTCGTGGTCGACGGCGAACAGACGGTGCTTCACGTGGTTCCCGCCGGAGTGCTCAACTCCTCCACCGTCAACCTGATTGGACCCGGCGTCGTGGTGGACCCCGGCGCGTTGCTCGCGGAGCTGGAGGCGTTGAAGCAACGCGGCGTGCTGCGCGACCCGTCGCGGGTGCGCCTCTCGGGTCGGGCTCACGTGATCCTGAGCTGGCACCTGGCCCTGGACATGGCGAGGGAGGAAGCCGCCCGCGATCTCGCCATCGGCACCACCGGCCGCGGGATCGGTCCCGCTTACGAAGACAAGGTGGCGCGGCGCGGAATTCGTGTGGCGGACCTGTTGGATCCAGCGGCGCTGCGCGGCGCCATCGACCGCTTGGTGAAGCAGAAGAACTTCGAGTTGGTCGACTACCACCAATGGCAGGCCGTCGACGCGGACGCCCTGTACCGCCAGTGCGTAGAGTGGGGTCGGCAGCTCGAGCCCTATGTGGAGAACACCGGGCACACCCTGGATCGCGCCCTACGCGAGGGCAAGAACGTGTTGTTCGAGGGGGCCCAGGGCACCTTTCTCGACATCGATCACGGCACCTATCCCTACGTGACGTCGTCGAACTGTGTGGCCGGAGCGGTCTGCGCCGGGGCCGGCATCGGGCCCACGCGCATCGATCGCGTGCTCGGAATCACCAAGGCCTACACGACGCGGGTGGGGGGAGGGCCCTTCCCCACCGAGCAGACCGGCGTTCTGGGCGAGAAATTGCGGGAGGTGGGCGCCGAGTTCGGGGCCACCACCGGGCGACCGCGGCGATGTGGCTGGCTCGATGCCGTGATGCTGCGCGAGGCGGCCATGGTGAACGGCTTCACCGGGTTGGCCATCAACAAGCTCGATGTGCTTTCGGGCCTCGACGAGCTTCGGATCGCCACCGCCTACCGCGTGGATGGCAAGCTGACCCACGACTTTCCGATGACCCTGGCGGAAATCGAACGCGCCGAGCCCATCTACGAGTCGCACCCGTGCTGGGCCGAAGACATCACGGGATGCCGGCAGCTCGAAGGACTCCCCGAAGCCGCGCGGAGCTACGTGAAGCGCGTCGAGGCCCTGGTCGGGGTGCCCGTCGAGATCATCTCGGTAGGCCCGGGTCGCGACCAGACGATCACCTGCAACGACCCGTTTCGATCCGCCTCGGAGTAGGCCCGGGCGACTGACGCGAATCGGCGTTTCTCCCCTCAACTTTCCCCCGCGTTGGACGAGCAAGAAGGTATGGGTTCACAGCTGCGCATCCTCTCCGCCAACCTCGCGAGCGGCGGCGCGGATGCCGAGGCGTTTGCGGAATTGGTTCGACGGTGCGAACCCGATGTGGTGGCGGTCCAGGAGCTGGCTCCGAACCAGGCCGAAGCGCTGGCGCGGGTGCTGCCCTACGGCGAACTCTCCCCCGATCTCGGGCACACGGGGATGGGCATCGCCCTGCGATGCCCGGGTCGCCTTACGCGCCTGCCGCTGTACTTCCGCGATGCCTGGGTGGCCCAGCTCGAGACCGCCGACTGGCCCGACCTGCCGCGCTCGATCGAGATCCTGAACGTCCACATCTCGGCGCCCCACGGCTGGCCGCCCTGGTCCCAGACCCTGCGTCGCCACCGCCAGGTGGGGCGCCTTCTGACCTATACCGATGCGGAGCCGGATCAGCCCCGCGCCGTCGTCGGCGACTTCAACGCCACGCCGCTGTGGCCGGTCTACCGCCGGATCGCCGCCCGGTTCGATGACCTCGCGTCCCTCCACGCGCGCGCGCGTGGTACGCGACCCGCCGCCACCTGGCCCCGCTGGTTCGGAGGACCCCTGATTCGCATCGACCACGCCTTCGGCTCGGGACTCGTGGCCGAAGGCGTCGAGGTCGTCGACCTCCCGGGGTCCGACCACTGCGCACTCGTCCTCGACGTGACCGTCGCCTGAACGCCGCTCGACACGTCCCGACCCGGGTGGTACCCAACACCCGGGCCGTTAGCTCAGTTGGTAGAGCACCGGGCTTTTAACCCGATGGTCCAGGGTTCGAGTCCCTGACGGCCCACCAATGATTTCGCGGGTGTGATATTACGAATCAAGCCGGACGTTGTCCGCTAGC
>JACZXC010000478.1 GCA_022571825.1 Myxococcales bacterium
TCTAGCCAACTGAGCTATTCCCGCCCGTCAGGAAGCCTCCCCCTACCCACTCGTCGCCAGAAACCACGTAATCACTGTTATGCGATCGACCTCTCGTTGACCGATGACTCCAAATTGCGTCGCGGCCCGTGGTGGAGAGGGGAGGATTCGAACCTCCGAAGGCATAGCCAGCAGATTTACAGTCTGCCCCGTTTGACCGCTTCGGTACCTCTCCATCCAATACGGAACCATCGAAGAAAAGCGTGACGTTCCCCCTTCCTCCCTGCCTCTGAATCGAAGCGAGGAGCTTCGACGCAGCGCATGGAAGTTGAGACACCACACAATTAAGTTTTTTTGGGGGTCGCCCCGACCGAACCCCGCCGCCGTGTTTTCGAACCGCCTTCCCGAATCGCGCCTTTCGGGTTTGCACCCATCGCCGTCCACACTTCCGCTGGAGCTGGCGATGGGACTCGAACCCGCAACCTGCTGATTACAAATCAGCTGCTCTACCCGTTGAGCTACGCCAGCCAGAACTGGTGGAATCGGGGGACTCTAGCCCGAGCCTAACCCCTCGGCAATGCTCGGTTAGCCCCTATTCTGCCGGTTCCTCAGGCAGACCCCCCGCAGCAGATTCCCGAACCGCGTGGGCCCGGCGTTGGAGTTCGAAGAGAACAACCGAGGCGGCGCTAGCCACATTGAGGGAGGCAACCCGGCCTCCCATGGGGATCCGCACCCGGTGATCCACCCGCTTCTGCGTGCCGGGGCGGAGTCCCACACCCTCGGCACCCAGCACCACCACCCGATGTCCGGCCACCACCCGATCGGGCAGGGCGAAGAGGTTCTCGCCCTGCTCCGAATCGCAGCCGAACACCCAGAAACCTTTTTCTTTCAGGGTGTTGAGCGCTCTCCCAAGATTCGGCACCCGCGCGACCGGCAGCCATTCGATGGCGCCAGCGCTGGCCCGGGACACGGCGGCACCCAAGGGCGGGGCCCGGCGTTCGGTCAGCAACAGGCCCTGCGCTCCAGCGGCATCGGCCACCCGAGCGATGCTCCCGACATTTTGCGGGTCTTCTACCCCGTCCAGGGCAACGATCAAACCCGGGCGATCCGATGCTCCGGAAGCCAGCTCTTCGAGCGTCGTCTGCGGCAGCGGACCGACCTCGAGCTTCAACCCCTGGCTGCGGGGCTCGGCGGGGTCGCCGGAAGAGACGTCGGGCGCCATCGGCTGCACTGGAACCCCTGCAGCTCGGGCCGCCGCCAAGACCTCCTCGGAAGCCGATCCCGGCTGGACCCTGAGGCACACGAGCTGGCGACGGCGCGCCCGCAGCGCCTCGAGGACCGAGTGGGTCCCCGTGAGAATGACCGGTTCGCCGCCAGCCCCGCTCCCGCTCCGCCGCCCGCGGTCGCGACCCGTTTCACGCCGATCGACGGGCAAGGCCCTCTTCGATCTCCCCGACGAGCACGCGGGCGGCCACCTCAGGCTCGTCGGCCTGGACCACGGGTCTCCCCACCACGAGCAGGTCCGAACCCGCCTCGATAGCGGCAGCAGCGCCGGTTGTTCGCGCCTGGTCGTCAGCCGGCCAGCCCGCGGGTCGAACCCCCGGTGTCACGATCCGAAGGCCATCTCCGGCTCGCGCCCGCACCAGGGCCGCTTCCCGGGGCGATGCCACGATTCCGTCGAGTCCCGCGCTCAACGCCAGATCGACCATGCGGGCCACCTGGTCTTCGACCGCGTCCGTGGCCACCCCAATTTCCTTCAAGTCTGCGGGCGACAAGCTCGTCAGTACCGTCACGGCAACCACCAGTGGACGTTCGGCGCCGCTGCGCTCGGCGGATTCAGACGCCGAGTCGCGAGCGGCCCGCAGCATCTCGACCCCACCCGATGCATGGACGGTCAGCATCGAGACGCGGTGGGCCGTCGCGGCCGCGACGGCACTGGCGACCGTATTCGGAATGTCGTGGAACTTGAGATCCAGAAAGACGCGAGCCTCCCGCCTCGCGCATGCGATCGCGTCCGGGCCCGCAATCCCGAAGAGCTGGGAACCCACTTTGAGCCATCCCGGGACAGCCCCGAGCCGGCTGATCAGGGACTCCGCCTCAGACAGACTGGGAACGTCCAGGGCGATGGCGAGACGGTCGCGCGCCGCCATTTCGAGGGCCTCGGGCATGGGATGATCTTAGCGGGTGGGCGACCCACGGCCTGCTCCAAGGCGAGCCGGGCAGCCGGGCGCCAGGCC
>JACZXC010000479.1 GCA_022571825.1 Myxococcales bacterium
AGGCGAGCCGCAGGCTCGCCGTGCGGGCAGGCGGGCTCTGCCCGCCGATGACCCGCCAAACGAGCCATGAGCGGACGCACCCCTCGCCGCGTCCGGGCCCCCTTTCGATCTCGGAATAGAGCTAGCTGCGCCCGCCGAGGCCGAGGCCTCGTCGTGCCACCAGGCTGCGCATCATTTCCGAGGTGCCCCCACCGATGGTCTCCCACAGGCTCTGACGCCATAGGGTGTTGACCCGGGCGCCGTTGGTCAGCGCTTCGGGTCCGCCGAAGTCGAAAGCGGAGCGCGCGATTCGCTGACACACCTCGCTCTGAAAGACCTTGTTGGCCGCGGCCTCGACCACGCCGGTCTGGCCGCGCTGCAGCGCGTCGAGCACCCGCAGCGCGTACATCTCGACCTCCATGACTTCGACGGCGAGGTCGGAGAGGACGCGCCGAACCGCCGGGTCGGAATCGAGGCCCTGCTCCCGGAGCCAATCCACCATCTCCTCGAAGTCGCGGCGCACGCGCTTGGGCGGAAACTGGATGTGGCGTTCGTCGGCGAGGGCCTCGGCCATGATGGTCCAGGCGCCGTTCTCCGGGCCGACGCGTTGATCTGCCGGAATCTCGACGCCCTCCAGATGGACTTCGTTGAGTTGGTCCCCATCCAGGGTGGGAAGCCCGCGCACGCTGACGCCCCGGGCCTCGAGGTCGACGATGAAGAGTGAGAGACCCCGGCCCCGGCTCTCCTGGGTCCCGGTGCGACACAGCAGCCACAGGCAGTCCATGTCCTGGGCATAGGACTGCCAGCACTTGTGCCCTGTGATGACGTAGGTGTCTCCCCTTCGCTCCGCCCGGCACCGCACACTGGCGAGATCCGAACCCGCTTCGGGCTCGGAGTAGCCCAGAGAGAAGTGCAGATCGCCGACGCGGATCGGCGGAAGCCATTTCTGCTTCTGGGCGTCGCTCCCGTAGCGGATGATGGACTTCGCCACGATGCCCGAGGCCAGGGGATTGCGAGCCGCGCGGGCGTTTCCGACTTCGTCCCACAGGATGTACTCGTAGGCGATGGGCTTGCCTTCGCCGCCGACCTCCGGGGGCCAACCCAGGGAGAGCCAGCCGCGCTCGCCCATGGCCCGAAACAGGGCCTTGACCCGCGGCCACTTGTGTCCCTGACCGAAGAAGGCATCGAGGTCCCGGTAGTCCTCAAGGAACTCGACGACCCGCGCGCGGAAGGCCTCCTCTTCCTCGGAGAAACAGAAATTCACGCGTCGTCCTTGACCCGGGCGTTGGGGTCCGGGTTCCACGCGGGCTCGCGCTTCTCGGCGAAGGCCCGCGGCCCCTCGGCGAAGTCGGGATGGGCCCAGTGCACTCGCACCAGTCCCCAGCCGTACTCCAGAGAATCCCGGTAGCCTCGCTCGAGGCCTCCCCAGATGGCCTGCTTCGACAGTGACATGGCCTGGGGTGAATTCCGGAGCAGTGAGCGCGCGATCGCCTCGGCGGCGGGAAGCACCTCGCCGGGCACGGCGACCAGCTCATCGACCAACCCCAGTTGGTAGGCGCGCTGGGCGGGCAGGCGATAGTCGCGCCCCTGCAGGGTCATGCGCAGCGCGGTGCCGAGAGGAAGGCGCCGAGCCAGGCCGATGTTTTCCAGCGCACCGACCATGCCCAGATTGACGTGGGTGTCCATGAATGCGGCGTTTTCGCTCGCCACCACGATATCCGAATCCACCACGAAGTGGAGCCCGCCACCGACACACAGCCCCTGAACCGCGCAGATCACGGGCTTCCATACCCGGTTCTGATGGGGCGACCAGTGCACGGATTCGGCCAGCGGGCGGTTGTTGAAGACCGCATCGGCCTCGTGGCCCGCGGCCTCGCCGACGTCGAAGCCCGTGCAGAAGTGTCGCTCGCCGGCGGCGGTGATGATGGCGACTCGAATCTCCGCGTTGTCGCGCACATCGGACCAAATGGCGCGGAAGATCGGCTGCATGGCCGGCGCCAGGGAGTTGCCGCGATCCGGGCGGTCGATTCGGATGAACGCGATTCCGTCGCGGCGCTCGTAGACGACACCTTCGAGGGGTTGCGTGAGGTCGATATCCGCGGGGGGTGTCATGGTCTCTCCCTCTCGAGTCCGAAGCCTCTACAGACCGAAGCCCGACAATACGGCGTCGCGCGGCCCCCGATCGCCCGGGGGCTGGGAGGCGAGCTGGCGAATTCGCCGGGACACGTGAAACACC
>JACZXC010000099.1 GCA_022571825.1 Myxococcales bacterium
CCCGTCCCCGTAGGTTTCAGCCCGATCGACTGGATCATCGTCGCCTCGTATCTGGCGTTGGTGATCGTGATCGGAATCATGGTGGGACGTCGCCGCCAAGGGACTGATGATTATTTTCTCGCGGGGCGATCCATGCCCATGTGGGCGGTGGCGATATCCATCCTGGCCACCTCTCAGTCCGCGGCGACATTCGTGGGCGGACCACAGCAGTCCTACACCGGCAACCTGACCTACTTCATGGCCAATCTCGGCGGACTGATCGCCGTCGTCATCGTGGCGGTGCTCTTCCTTCCCGCGTTCTATCGGCATGGCGTCACGAGCATCTATGAACTGCTCGGCCATCGCTTCGGCGGGGCTGCCCAGAAGTGCGCGGGAGCGATGTTCCTCATCGGTCGCGTCTTCGCCAGCGGGGCGCGTCTGTTTATCGTCGCCTTGCCGTTCTCCATGGTGGCCTTCGGCGACACGTCATATCAATCGCTGCTCATTTCCATCGCCATCATCGCCATCGGGGCGACGGCGTATACCCTCACCGGCGGCATCCGGGCCGTGATCTGGACCGATGTGCTTCAGGCGGGTTTGTATATCACGACGATCATCATCGCCCTGTGGCTGCTCTGGCAGAAATTTCCCATCGGAGCGACAGAAATCATCGAAGCCTTGCGCACCGATCCGGATGGCGACAAGCTGAAGATGCTCGATCTCAAGCTCGCTTCGACCGGCGATCTCGCGAATCCGTATTCGCTCTGGGCGATTCTCTTCGGGGTGACCCTTTTCAATCTTGCCGCGTACGGCACGGACCAGGATCTCACCCAGCGCATGCTCACCTGCAAGTCGGCCCGGGGAAGCTGGTCGGTGATCATCTCCAACCTCATCGGCTGGCCGATCGTGTTTCTCTTTCTCGTCATGGGGCTGCTGCTGTTCGTGTTCTATCAACGACCGGACCTCATGGCCGAGGCCGCCCCGGACTATGCGATCGGCTCATCCGCAATTGTGTTTCTCGAGTTCATCCTGCACGAGATGCCCACCGGCCTGCGCGGCTTGATGATGGCGGGACTCTTTGCCGCGGCGATGAGCAGCATGGACTCGGCCCTCAACGCCATGGCCTCCACCACCATCGCGGACTTCTATCGCCCGCTGCACGGATCGATGGTGTCGCCTCGTCGTGAACGACGCGCTGCGCGTCTGGCCCTGCTCTTCTGGGCGATCGCCCTCGCCGGTTTCGCCTGCTTCTGCGTGTACTGGCAGAAGGAAAGCGGCGACACCCTGATCGACTTCGCCCTGGGAGTGATGGTCTTCGCTTATGCGGGACTCCTCGCGGTCTTCCTCACCGCCCTGCTCACCAAGCGCGGCAGTTCGCTCAGCGTCATTGCCGCGCTGCTTACGGGATTCGCTCTGGTGCTGGCGATGCAGGGAAGCATCTGGGAGATGTGGGCTCCGAAGCTCGGCATCGATTTCACTCTTGCCTTCCCCTGGAAGATGCTCATCGCGACGACCGTTAGTTTCGTCGTGTGCTGCATCGCCCCGGGAAAACGCCGCGAGTCTAACGAGACTTGAGTCCGGTGGACATCCGACTCAGTGCTTCGCGAAGCGTCGCCTCATCTTTGCAGAATGCGAAGCGAACGAGGTTCTTCCCGTCCGCGGGATCGTGATAGAACGCGCTGGGGGGAATTGCCGCGACTCCGACTTCCGCCACCAGGTGACGGCAGAACTCGACATCATTGGCGAACCCGAACGCGGTGTGATCGGCTAGCACGAAATACGTCCCCGCCGGCTTGTACACCTCGAAGCCGATCCGCGTCAGCCCATCAACTATCAGATCACGCCAATTCCGGTACTTGGCGATGAACTCCTCGTAATAGGATTGATCGGCGTGCAGTGCCGCGACCGCCCCGTGCTGAAGCGGCGTGGAGATGGCATAGGTCAGAAACTGATGCGCGCTGCGAACCCCCGCCGTCAGTTCCGGGGGGGCGATGGACCAGCCGATTTTCCAGCCCGTCAGGGAATACGTCTTGCCCAATGATGACAGCGTCACCGTCCGCTCATACATGCCGTCCAGGGTCGCGATGTTGATGTGCTCGCCCTCGAACACGAGATGCTCATACACCTCATCCGAAATCGCAATCACATCGAACTCACGGCACAACGACGCAATCTGCTCCAGCTCCTCCCGCGTGAAAACCTTGCCCGTCGGGTTATGCGGCGTGTTGACGAGTATCGCCCGCGTCTTCGAGGTGAACGCCGCCCGCAACTCATCCGGATCCATGGCAAAGTGCGGCGGGCGCAACGTGACGAACTTCGCCTCCGCGCCCGCCATGGCCAGGGTCGCGCGATAGGAGTCGTAATACGGCTCAAAGAGGATCACCTCATCTCCGGGATTGATGAGGCCGATCATGGATGCCGCGATCGCCTCCGTGCAGCCGCTGGTGACGGTGATCTCGCTGACGGGATCGACGTCGAGGCCGCCACGAAAGGCGAGGCTAACTATCTGATTGAGGCCGGGTTGAATAGGCACTGTCCGGACCGTGCCACGAGCAAACAACGTGCGTTCCTTCGCCGACGCCGGATTGATGCCTCGACGATGACGCGATCGCGGGCGGGGGCGATCATCGGGCGGATCAAGATGCGATCCAGGCGGAGGGCATCATGACCCCGGCGGAACAACGATCCTGGGACGAAAAAATGTCTGTAATGAACGCCCTCGGTATCCCGACGCAGGCTCGCATTGAACTCGGCCGGTCGGGTCTCGACGCGGACGTGATTCGTCGCGTCGGCCATGAAGCGGTTCGCCAGGGTGTGGATCAGGCCGAGCTGCTTAAGCGACTGCGGGCGGCCGTGCCGCGTGAGTCGGGCCAGGACGGGGCCGAGGTGCCGGGCGGACAACCGGATAACGCGGCCACGAGCGGCGCGGTGACAGGCGGGGTTAACGGGGCCAAGCCGGCTACTGACAGCAGCAACAAGCGGAGCGGGGCGAAACGACGGAAAACGCAATCACGGACGGTGGAAAAGGATTCCGAATCGATGGCCAGGGTACAGGTGAAAACGAAAAGAGGGTCAGACGCGACCGAGGAGCCGCGGCTGAGGATCACTCGGGAGAAAACCGTCACCAAGTCGAAGAGGTCGGATCACGATCGATCGGCCGTCGGCGGCAAAGTCCTGCTCTACCGTTTCGGGCCGCGAACCCTCGAACTCGAACCGCTCGGGGCGAGGCCGGTGGAGCTCATCCGGGTTTGTCACCTGGCGTCTGTCGCCGATGGCGTCCACCAGGGGAAGGTGGAGTGATCGGGCCACTTCCTGCGCCGCGCGTCGAGCCGGCGGCTCCGCGCCCGACCGAAAGATGGAGAAGTCGCGGCTCCGATCTTCGGCCTTCACCAAAAGGGACACCCTGAACACGGTCTTCATGGATTTTCCGCTGCGGACGACCACCGCGGCGAGGGTGACTTCGCTCAAGGCTGCGCGGGGAGCGTGCCACTGATGGCTTTCCCTCCAGTTCGCGGTGTCGTAATCGATTCCCGCGGCGCTCACCCGGAGGGTCGCGCGAACGCTCATGATCGCGAGACCCGCGAGAAAGACCAAGCCGGCGAAGGCCAGCAGGAACCAGAAGCCCTCGGGACGCTGACCATTCGCAGCGAAGTAAGCCACCGGGCTGGCCACGGCGAGCGAGACCGCCACGAATAGCAGGCCAAACCGCCCCTGAATGCTCCAGGCTTCCAGAAGGCCGGGAGCATCGATTCGGTAGCGACTGAGAAGATTGGCGTCGTTCTCTTCCATCGGGTCGCTCCCCGTCACCTCCATCGGCAGAATCCGTGCCGGGCTCAAGAGCGGCGCCGGTCGCGGTTCTGTGGGGTGGGCTTCGTGATAGAGTGGGTCCGGGTGCCGACCGGCGATCACGGCGTCGGGTGAGCACCGCACTTGCAATCAAGCCAAAGGAGCCTTCTGCATGCCCGCCTACCTCATCGTCAACTACAATGTCGAGAATCCCGAACTCTACGGCGAGTACGCGGCAGCCGCGGCTCCTGCGATGAAGATCGGAGACGCCTGCAAGCTGCTGGCACTGGATCCGAAGACCGAGCAGGTCGAAGGCGAGTCCGCGGGTCACCAGACGGTCGTGCTCCAGTTCGATTCCAAGAAGCAGGCCAGGGAGATCTACGAGTCCGGCGAGTATCAAGCCATCGTCGGCAAGCGGTTCGAGGCCACCTCGAACCACTTCGCGATTCTCGTGGATGGGATTCCGGGCTGAACCACCGAGCGACCGGTCGGACCCGGACACGATCGGACACGACCGGACACCGGGGACGGCCAACTTCCGCGAGTTCGCGGCCATGGGCTGATATGATCGGCTGGTCTTGTACCGGCTCGCGCGAACGTCACTGCGTCACCCCAAAACGATCCTCGCGATCCTGGGGGCAATCACCCTGGGGCTCGGCGCGGGATTGCCCCGTGTGCATTCGGAGTACGGCTATCGCGTACTGATCGGGGACGACCATCCATCGATCGTGGCTCTCGACGCGTTGATCGAGCGCTTCGGCGGAGGCTTCCCGATCCAGATCGGTTGGGCCTGCGGCAAAGGCCAGCCGTGCGCGAGCGTCTTCGATCGCAGGTCGATGGAAATGGCCCACGCGGTGCAGAAGGAGCTCGCCCCCGCGGCGGGGGTCCAGCGGGTGGTCGGCCCCTCGAGCGCCGCGCTGCTGGTGCCGTCAACGGGAGGCTTTGCGGTTCGCCGCTTCGTCGAGAACGGCCGCTTCGTGAGCGATGCGGAGGCCCTGGCGGCGCGGGCCCTCGACGATCCCCTCTGGGTCGGCTCCCTGGTCTCGGCGGACGGCTCCGCCGGCGTGATCGTCGTCCAGCCCGTCGATACCCGGGAGGAGACGGGCGTCCGGGTCAGCGAGGCGATCGAGGCGGCGCTGCGCCCGCATGAGGCCACGGGATTTGCGTTCTATCTCGTGGGCCACCCGATCGAAAACCTGATCGTGGGTCGAGATCTCGCCGAGAGCACCGCCCGGCTGATCCCGTTCACGGTGCTCGCGATCGGGCTGATTCTCCTGGCACTCTCGCGCTCCTGGCAGAGCGCCGCCGTTTCGCTGGCGACGATGGGCGTGGCGCTGCTCTGGACCTTCGGCCTCCTGGGCTGGCTCGACTGGCCCCAGGACGGGATTCTCGAGGTTCTGGCCCCGGTGATCATGGTGGTGGGGGTCTGCGACGCGGTGCATCTGCTGTCGCGCACCGGCGTCGAGCTCGCCGGGGCCGAGAGCTCGCGGGAGGAGCGCAACGCGGCTCTGCTGCGCGTCACGCGAGACCTCGCGACGCCCTGTCTGGTCACGACGCTCACGACCGCCGTCGCCTTCCTGTCTTTCGCGACCAGCGACCTCGCGACCTTCGTTCGCTTCGGCTGGATCTCGGCTTTCGGCGTGGTCGCGTGCCTTCTGCTCACGTTCACCCTGCTTCCGGTCCTGATCGAGATGCTCCCGCCGGCGGGGCAGCGCTCGGTCCGAGCATCCCGGGCGTGGGACGCGGTGCTCGATGCCATCCTGCGCGCCAGCGAGCGGCGCGCGGTGCCGCTTCTCTTGGCTTCGTCGGCGCTGCTGCTCGTCTGCGCCGTGGGCTGGGCGGGCTACCTGCGCGTCGACACCGACTGGAGAGAGTCGCTCGGAGAAAAAAGCCGCGTGGTCCAGTCCATGCGGTTCATGGAGGATCGGCTGGGGCAGTCCTCGTCCTTCGAAATCGAGCTCCGGCTCCCCCCGGAGGCGCAGCTCGAGGATCCGGCCACGCTGGCGCAGATCGAACAGTTCTCCGGGTTTCTCTCGGGCCTGGATCAGATCAGCACGACCACGAGCATCGTGGACGTGATCCGTCGCGTGAACCGCCTGCTCCACGACGACGACCCGGCCTTCGACCGCCCGGGCGACACGCTGGAGGCGAACGCCGAGATCCTCGAGCTGATCGGCTTCGAGGATCCCGACCTGCGGCGCAGCTGGATCAGCTTCGATCGATCCAGAGTGCGCCTGTCCGCAACCGCACCGGAACATGCGGTGTCGACATTGGGACGGGTTCTGTCCGCCATTCGTCGCTACGCCGAGGTCGAGTTGCCCGAGACCTGGGGTCTTCTCATCAGCGGTGAGGCGGCGATCCAGTTCGACTGGATCCGCGACGTCCAGAGCACCCAGGTTCGCAGCTTCCCCACCGCCCTCGCGCTCGTCTTTATCCTGGTGGCGATCTCCCTTCGCTCCCTGCGCCTCGCCGTGGCCGCTCTGATCCCGACGGTCCTGCCCATCGTGGTCACCCTGGGCACCATGGGCTGGATCGGCATGAGCCTCGACGTCGGCCGCGCCATGATCGCGGTGGTCCTGCTGGGGATCGGGGTGGACGACAGCATCCACATCCTGAGCCATTACCAGATCCAGCGAAGGGCAGGCGAGGGTCCCCGGGCCGCGATCCGCGCCGCCCTGCTTCACACCGGGCGCGCGGTCGTCACCACCTCGCTGGCGCTCTCGCTGGGGTTTCTCACGCTGATGGGCTCGGCCTGGCAATCGATCGCGAGCTTCGGGTTCTTCGTCGCAATCGCGATCCTGGCGGCCCTGGCGGCGGCACTCTTCGTGTTGCCCGCGCTCATTACCGTTTTCGCTCGGGACGACTCGGGCTAGGTGAGATCAGAATCCGCGGGCGCCGACGAGTACGTCGGGGGACTGGGGCCGCGGGTGTCCACACAGGTCGAGGTAGGCTTCGGGGGCGTACGAGAGGGTCAGACCCAGCGTCCCGGATGCCAGATCCGCCAGGCGATGGGGCACCTCGCGTTTGTGGGCCACCGAGCCTTCCAGCTCGGCAAAAGTCCCCCCGTTTGCGTCGAGCAGCCGAATCCGAGCTTTCGCTCCACACGGGGGCGTCGCATCAGACCGAACCAGGAGTCCCCGGGCCGACATTTCGAGCACGCTTCCCGCGTGGACTTCGTCGCCCACGAAGAGCAGGCAGTCGATGCGCCTCCGGATGCGCTCTTCTCCGCGTCGCTCCATGTCGCTATCGATCCATTCCACGAGGGTTTCCTCTCTTCCGAAGTGGCTCTGTCCCCTTCGTGAGTGCCCGATTTCGCGACCGGGGTGACGACTGCCGCCCCTGAATCCGTCCCGGTGAGGCCTGCTCGCGTCTGGGTGAAGGCAAGTTGCTACCGCGGGAGGCCCAGAGGCCGACTTCCACACTCGCTGAACGCTGTCGCTGAGACCGCTGCGCGGAGCACGATTCTCGAGTCGGCCTCCTAGCCCGCGGAATTGCGGATCAGCTGGATGTAGAAGCGCACGGCGTCGCCCAACGGTTCGACACCGATGCGCTCGTTGGTTCCGTGAACGCGGAGCCGCGCGTCGCTCGTGAACGCGAAGGGCCCGAACCGATA
This sequence comes from Myxococcales bacterium, assembly GCA_022571825.1. Classification (GTDB taxonomy): domain Bacteria; phylum Myxococcota_A; class UBA9160; order UBA9160; family SMWR01; genus JACZXC01. The sequence goes on from JACZXC010000099.1 coordinate 7,379, forward strand.
CAGGTTGTGCCCGCCCTCGGCATCGACCGCCGAGTCCGCCGAGTCCGCCGAGTCCGCCGTCGGCGTCACGACGAGCTGTTTCGACTGGAAGTCCGCGGCTCGAAGCAGCGCCACCAAAACCAGTGCCGCCAGCGCTAGCCCCACCGTGAGAAGGGCGCGACCCATCAGCGCGGACGCAACTCGGGCGCCGACCGGGGGCACCACCGGTAGCGCGCGAGGGCCACACGCCCCCGGGCATCGAAATGAATCCCCTCCTCTTCGAGGAGCTGGTGTTGTATGCGCTCCCACCCCGGCACCGACCGCAGGCTGACCTCGCCCCGGGCGTTGATCACGCGGTGCCAGGGCACCTCGCGGCCGGCGTCCAGGCCGTGGAGGGCGTAGCCCACCTGACGCGCGTGTCCCCCCAGGCCGGCCAGCAGGGCCACCTGGCCATAGGTCGCCACCCGGCCGCGCGGGATTCTCCCCACCACCCGGTAGATTCGGCCGTAGCGCCCTGCGCGCTCCCGCACCCGGGCATTGTGACTCAACGAACGCCGGGCCGTCATGTCCCGCGGGTCGCAGGGGTCTGCTTCGCGTCTTATTCTCCTGGGCTCACCCGGACTCCCGGAGAGGAGCCTGCCATGACCGAGCCCGTCCTTCTCGTCGAGCATCACGTCGAGCAGAGTGGAGGAATCGTCACCCTCACTCTGAACCGCCCCGGGAAGATGAACGCACTGTCCCGCGAGTTGAGGGATGCTCTGGCGAAAGCCTTCACCGATCTCGAGTCCGATCCCGAGGTCCATGTGGTGATTCTCACCGGGGCGGGTCGCGCTTTCTGCGCGGGCCTCGACCTCGAAGAGCTCTCGAGCACCGGAACGGACACCACCGCCAGGTTTTCCGGCACGGACATGCTCGAGGCCATGGCCGCGTACCGCGGGCCCATCATCGGAGCCATCAACGGCTTTGCCATCACCGGCGGATTTGAGCTGGCCCTGGCCTGCGACCTGCTGGTCGCCTCCAACCAGGCGCGCTTCGCCGACACCCATGCGCGAGTCGGGATCCTTCCGGGATGGGGGCTCAGTCAGAAGCTCCCGCGCCTGATCGGAATCCACCGCGCCAAGGAGCTCTCCTTCACGGGGAACTATCTCGCCGCGGCAGAGGCCGAAGCCTGGGGACTCGTGAACCGGGTCGTGGATTCCGGAGACCTTCTCCCGACCTGTTTGGCCCTCGCCACCGACATGCTGAGCTGCGATCCTGAGACACTGCGCGGCTACAAGCGCGTCATCGATGTGGGCTTTTCGACCACGTTGTCCGAAGGTCTCGTCGTCGAAGGGCGGGCCTCCCGGGACCATGCGAAATCAGTCACTCCGGAAACCCTGGCCCAGCGCCGGGAAGGAGTGCAGGACCGAGGCCGAGCCCAGCGGGCCGGTGTGCAGGATGCGCCGCCCCAGGGTGGTCAGCACCGGCAGCATCCGC
>JACZXC010000100.1 GCA_022571825.1 Myxococcales bacterium
GAGGTCCGGGGACTGCTGGCATCGGCGCGCGCCCTGGTGACGGAACTCGCCGAGGAGGGTGTCGACCACTTCGCCCGGAACCCGAAGAGCGATCACCGGCCCGAGGGCGAACCGGCCTCGGGCGACGTCCGCGCCGCCGCAGGTCCGCCGCGTTCGGGCCGAGCCCCGGCACAGCCGGACGAGCCGGGACTCTTCGATGCCAAACCGCCCTGGGGTGAATATCCCTCCCTCGACGAGGTGCGGGAGGTCCTCGGCGAATGTACGCGCTGTCCACTGAGTCGAGGCCGCAACCGCATCGTTTTCGGTGACGGCGACCCGGACGCCGACCTGATGTTCATCGGCGAGGGGCCCGGTGCCGAGGAGGACCGACTCGGCCAGCCATTCGTGGGCCGAGCCGGTGAGCTTCTTACCCAGATGATCGAGAAAGGCCTGGGAATCCCCCGTTCCAGCGTCTACATCTGCAACATCGTAAAGTGTAGACCGCCCAACAACCGCAATCCGCTGGCGGCGGAGGCTGCGACCTGCCGCCCCTTCCTCGAGGGCCAGATCGCCGCTGTTCGACCCCGTGTGATCGTCGCCCTGGGCAAGCCCGCTACCAGCCTGCTGCTGGGCCGGGACGTCGCCATCACCCGGGTGCGGGGAATCTGGCACGAGGTTCGCGGGATCCCGTTGATGCCCACCTTCCATCCCGCCTTCATCCTGCGACAGTACACACCCGAGAATCGGCGACGGGTGTGGGAGGATCTGAAGGCCGCGCTGGAGCGAAGCCAGGAGTGACGCCGGCTCAGGCGGGGCGCTCCGGTACCGCCGCGGACTGGGCCTCGCGATACTTCGCCAGCTTCTCGCGAATGCCGGGATCCGATCGCGCCAGGATGGCAGCGGCGAACAGCGCCGCGTTCTTTGCACCGGATTCTCCGACGCCGAAGGTCGCCACCGGAATGCCCCCCGGCATCTGAACCGTCGCGAGCAACGCATCGAGGCCGTTGAGGGGCGAGCTGTCGATGGGAACGCCGAGCACCGGAAGCAGCGTATGAGCGGCGGTAACTCCCGCGAGGTGGGCCGCGCCGCCCGCACCCGCGATGATGACCTCGATTCCCCGCTCCTCCGCTCCCGCGATGAATGCGGTGAGGCGGTCCGGCGTGCGATGGGCCGAGATCACGCGAGACTCACAGGGAATGTCCAGGGATTCCAATGCGGTCTCGGCCGCGCGCATGGCCGCCCAGTCGCTCCGGCTGCCCATGATGATCGCAACCCGCGGACTGGTCACGCCGCTTCCTCCCCGGCTCTGGACCGTGATCCCGGCTCCCGGGACCGCGCGCTCGATGGCCCTCGCGCCCCATCCGGGCGCCCCGCTCGAGCGTAGGGCTCAGTGTAGAGGCCGGCGAACCGAAATGGGATAGGCTCCGCCAGCCTCGCCCTGACCGATGCCACTGCCGGGAGGATCCGGGTGTCGGATGCTCGTCCGAGTTCCGCCGCGACCCCGTCTCTTTCCGGGGCCACCGCCCTGTGCGGCATCGTACTGCACCCGGCCTCGCATACCCGGTCGCCGGCGATGCACAACGCCGCCTTCGCCGCCCTGGGCCTCGACGCGGTCTACCTCCCCTTCGACGTCCCCCCCCAGCATCTGGGCCGGGCCATCGACGGAGCCCGGGCCCTCGGCATGCGACAGCTGGCGGTCTCGATACCCCACAAGGTGGCGGTGATGGACCACCTGGATGAGGTGGAGGAAACCGCGCGGCGGATCGGAGCGGTCAATACGGTGACGAGAACCGGCAGACGCCTGGTGGGAGCCAACACCGACTGGCTGGGGGCGATGCGAGCCCTAGAACGCGAGGTCGATCTGAAGGGAGTCCGGGCCGTCGTGTTGGGCGCCGGGGGTACGGCCCGCGCCCTGGTGCATGGCCTCGTCGAGCGCGGGGCCCGAGTCGTGGTGCTGAACCGCACTCCGGCGCGCGCTGCGGTGATCGCCGACGAGCTCGGAGCCGATGGCGCGGGCCCCCTGTCTGATCTCAGCGGAACACCCCACGAGGTGCTGGTCAACACCACAACCGTGGGCTTCGGCCGCGACGAGTCTCCGGTCGAGCCCTCCGCGATCGCGGCCGAATCGGTCGTGATGGACGCGGTGTACGAGCCTGAAAAAACCCGGCTCCTGAGCGACGCGGAGCAACGCGGTGCCCGGATCATTTCGGGGAAATGGATGCTGGTCTATCAGGCCGCGGAACAGCTCGCGCTCTGGACGGGGCGGGAGGCGCCCATTCGCGTGATGGAGGAGGCCTTTGATTCCGGTGGCCGCGGGAATTCGGCAGGCTGAGGCCTACGGGGTGTAGCCCCACTTCCTCTTGTTTTCTTCGATCTGTTCCGGGGACGGCTTCGGTTTCTCCCCGACGTCGGGCACCGAGAACTGGTCCTTCAGGTCGAGGATCTTCGCGTTGAGGGGGGTGTCCTCGGTGAAGAGTTCGGGGACCTGCTCGTCCTCGAAGATCGCCTCCCAGGGGCACTCGGGCTCGCAAACGCCGCAATTGATGCACTCTTCCGGATCGATATAGAGCTGCTTGGGGAAGGATGCCCCATTGTCGCCATCGTACTGGTAGATGCAGTCGACAGGGCACACCTCGACGCAGGATTCGTCGACGCAGTCTCGGCAGAGCCTCGTAATCACCCAGGTCATCGTCTCGCCTTTCGTGAGAGAAGCTCCCGCACCTCGATCCGCGCACCCGGGTCGCGACCCTACTTGAGCTTGGTTTCCTTGTAGACGACGTGTCTGCGAACCACCGGATCGTATTTTTTCATCTCGAGCTTGCTCGGCGTGTTCGTCTTGTTCTTCTCGGTGGTATAGAAATGGCCGGTGCCCGCGGTCGACTCGAGCTTGATCTTGTCGCGCTTTCCCTTCTTCGCCATCGCCTGAAACTCCCCGGATTAGGACGCTGGCCGGGGCACATCCTCGCCACTCCGCACGAAGCTGCGCACCCTTTGGTCGCCTTCCGTTCGTATACGCACGCGACTCGGCTGATGCGAGCTGGGATCCACGAGCATCACGTTGGATGCGTCAATGTAGCCCTCCTGCTCGATCACGCCGCCGGTACGGGCGCCCTTGCGCCCCGCCTTCAGATGGCGCTTCTGCATGCGTACTTTCTCGACGCGAACCCGGCCTCGTCGGGAATCGACGGCGATGATGCGCCCCTGCTTCCCGCGGTCCGCACCCGCGATCACCTGGACCAGATCGCCCTTCTGAATCCGTCGCACCATGGAACTGACGCCTCCCGCGAGCGGATAGGAGTGCGCCAGCGGAGCCCTGGCGTCAACCCCCCGTTTGCGGGTCGCGTCCGGGCTGTGGCGCAGCGCGTGGGGATGGGGATATTCCGAGACGCCGTCGGAGGTCCAGTGGGAAAATTCGCGGTCGCACTCGGCCTGACCCTGATCCTGGTCTCGGGCGCCTGTGCGCTGATCCCCGAGCGGTGGGCCGTGAACGCGCCGCTCCTGCACCTCCTGTTCGGCCGCGGCACCCCGCTGGTGGAGGAGGGCTTGTCCACACGGATCCACGTGCCAGAGGGATTCACGATCGGTGTCTACGCCCAGGGACTCCCCGGAGCGCGATTGCTGCGATTCGCGCCCTCGGGAGACCTGCTGGTGAGCCTGTCGCGCCAGGGTCGCATCGAGTTGATCGAACGCGACGCCGACGGCGACGGCCGGGCCGACGGTCACCGGGTGCTACTCGAGGGCCTGAATCGGCCCCACGGGATGGACTTTCACGGGGGCTGGCTCTACGTCGCGGAGGCCGACGGGGTGGGACGAATCCGCTTCAACGGTCCGAGGCAGAGGGTCGAGGGGTCCTACCAACGCGTCGTCACGGGGCTGCCCGAAGGCGGCCACTGGACCCGCAGCCTCCGGTTCGGGCCCGATGGCTGGATGTACCTCTCGGTGGGATCGAGCTGCAACGTCTGCGAGGAGAAGGATCCACGACGCGCCGCGATCCTGCGATATCGCCCCGACGGAACCGGTGAGGAGATCTACGCCACCGGGCTCCGAAACGCAGTGGGCTTCGACTGGCGGCCCGGATCCGGAGAGCTCTACGCCACCGACAACGGCCGGGACCTGCTCGGGGACGATTTTCCGCCGTGCGAGCTCAACCGCATCGTGAAGGGAGGCTTCTACGGCTGGCCCTACGCCAACGGCGACCGGGTCAAGGACCCAGACTACGGAGACGGGCACGGCGATCGCATCCGGGCATCGATTCCCCCGGTCCACGGTTTTCGGGCCCACAACGCCCCCCTGGGCATCACCTTCATTCGCGGCCGGGGCGTTCCACCCGCGTACCGCCACGCGGCGCTGGTGGCTCTCCACGGCTCCTGGAACCGGACGCGCAAGGATGGATACAAGGTCGTCTCCCTCCACTGGAAAGAGAACGGGAGTATCGAGGAGCGCGACTTCGCGGTGGGCTTCGAGGTGGACGGAAACGTCATCGGCCGTCCCGTCGACGTCGCCGAGGGGCCCGACGGCGCATTCTACATCTCCGACGACTATGCCAGCGCCGTCTATCGCGTCGCCTCCAGCGGCTGAAACCCGTGCGGCCTCCGCTCTCGAGCCGGATCGGCGATGCGGCCTGCCTCGGGTTTGCCCTGTGGACGCTTTGTTCCCACGCAACGGTGGCAATCGGGGGCTCGCTCGTCGCGCTGATCGCGGCCTACGGGGTGGCCCTGGCGCTGGCAGCCGGGGGATGGATCGCCCGGCAGCGCCGGCGGCGGGTCGCACCGCGCGCTCGGGAGGCCCGGAGCGAACCGCCCCCCTCCCACCCTCCGCGGTTTCGGGCTTTTCAGGGCTCCGGCGTCGCGCTGGGGGCCGTCGCCGTGACGGCCTTCGCCCTCGGCACCGGTCCAGTCGTGCTCTGGTGGTGCACGATCGGAATTCTCGGAGCGGCCGCGGGAATGTTTCTGGTGGCGCAGCCGCCGGCAACGGAGCCTCCCCGAGCCAGAGGGTGGATCGAGTTCGGGCTCGCGGCGCTCGCCCTCGGCTGCGCGATTCTCACCCTCATATGCCACCGCCCGGACATCGACGACGCCTTCTACGTGAACGTTGCGGTGGCCGCCGCTGACTTTCCGCATCGGGCCCTCTTGAGCGGAGACACACTTCTCGGTATCGCGGGTCTTCCCCTGTACATGCCGGCACACCGTCTCCAAAGCTATGAACTCTGGAACGGCGCGCTCTCGCTGCTGACGGGTATCCCCGCCATCACCTGCTTCCATTGGATCTCGGCCACCCTCGCGGCTCTGCTGGTTCCCGTCGCCCATGCCAGGCTGTTCCGGATACTCACCCCACGGACCTGGCTGTGGGGCGTCGCCGCCGTGGCCTTCGTACTGGTGGCAGCCGGCGAAACCCACCGCTGGTACGGAAACTTCGCCTTCGTGAGGCTCTGGCAGGGCAAGGGGATCTTCCTCTTCGTCTTCATGCCGCTGGTGTATGCCTACGCCCTTCGCTTCGCGATGCGGCCCAGCGCAGTCACCTGGTTCTGGCTCGCCGCCGCCCAGGTCGCGGCGCTGGGCACGAGCTCCACCGCCGTTTGGGCCGCACCCGCCGGCGCGCTCTCTGCGATGGCCTGCGCGCTGCCCCCGACCCGCCGGAGTCTGCGGACGTTTGCGCTCGGGGCGACGGCATCCCTCTATGTGCTGGCAGCGGGCGCTCTGCTGAAGAGCCAGCTCGCGGGAACCTTCGAGCCAACCCTGGAGGCCGTCGCCGCCGGCATCTCGCTCCGGGATGCGCTCCACGAAACCCTGGGCGAGTCTCGACTTCTCATTTTCGGGGTCGCCTCGATCCTGATGGCCTGGGCTTGCTGTCCGCGCGGTCTGGCTCAGCGATTCGCGATCTCCGTTCCCTTGGCGGTCGCGCTGGTTCTCCTGAACCCGTACGGCGCCGAGTGGGTGCGCGCGAACCTGACCGGGCCCTCCTACTGGCGCAGCATGTGGGCCATGCCCATCCCAATTTTGATGGCCCTGGTCTTGACGGCGGCCCTCCACTGGGGCGCGCGCGGGTGGCGGCGAGCTGCCGGTCGTCTCGGCTGCCTGGTGTCGCTGGCCGCCTTCGCCCTGGCGGTTCCCCGCTTCAGCGCCCTCAGCGAATCCAACCGCGGCGTCTGGGCCGAGATGCGCATCGCCTGGCCCGAGCTGAAAGTTCCGCAGAATTCCTACCGCTGGGCCGCCGCGATCAACGCCAGCGCGGGTCCCGGGGCGCGGGTCCTGGCACCACCGGATGTGAGCCCCTGGATTCCGACGTTCCACCACCATGCCTACGCCGTTATGGTTCGCAGTGCCTATCTGGAGTTTCAGTCTCGCCACCTGGAGTCCGGCGAGCCCGAACTGCGCTATGCGATGGCCCGTTACGTCGATGGGAAATCGACCAGGAGTTTTACGACGGCCCGATTCCGGAGCGGCCTCGATCGTTTCGATCTGAAGGCGGTCTGTCTGCGCAACTCGACGCTCGCTCCCGAGACGCGCGCGACGCTGAAGAGCGCCGGCTTCCGGCGAACCCTGCAGGGAGTGAGCCGTGAACTCTGGGTGCGTTCCTCTCTGAATGAGTCTGGGACCCGCCGGCCGCGGGAAACGACGTCCCCGTGACCCCGTCCGCTGTCGATGAACGGCGGTGGGTGGCGAGGTGTCCGTGTGGCTAGCCGCTGGTTCCGCCGGGCAGCGCTCGCGGTGCTCACCGCGGCTGTGCTGGGCGGGTTTGCGGCGTTTCTCGTCGGACAGAGCACCCACATCGCCGAGACCTATGCCCTTCGACCCCGCACCTTCGCAGCAGTGGCGGGACTGATCCTCGCCACCCTCGCCCTGCGCAGTCTCGCCAATCAGCGGCTGTTCCGCTGCCTCGGAGTCTCGGCGTCCACGTGGGACTGGTTCCGGCTGGTCACGTTGGAGTCGCTATCCAATACCCTGCCCTTCTCCGCGGGACTCGTCGCAAAGGCGGTTTACCTCAAGCGGGTGCACGCCTTCCGCTACGGCTCCTTTGCCCTGGGGCAGATATCGCTGATGGTCATGATTCTCGCCACCCACGGCGCGCTGGGGCTCGCGGCCCTTTTCCTGTGGCTTCCGGAGAGCGCTGCCAGCCCGATCGGGGCCGTTTTCGCATTGATGGGAGCATCCGGGGTTCTCCTATTCCTGCCCGACCGAATCGCACGGCGCATCGGAGGCCGATGGCTTCCGGCGGAAGCGGCCTCCCCCGCCGTCGTCCGACCCGCCGGGCCGGGGGTCGCCCTGCTCCAGGCGGCTATCTTGCTGATCCACGCGGCGAGCCTGAAGCTGTGCTTCGCCTTGGGACCGAGCCAAGTGGAGTTCGCGGCCTGCGTGGTGTTCAGCACCGCGATCGTTCTGACCCGCCTGGCCCCGATCACCCCCGGCGGCATCGGAATCCGGGAGCTCTTGATCGGAGGCCTGGCCCACGCCACCGGCTTCGATCTGTCCGACGCCGTGATCGCGGCGACGGCGGTCCGGATCGTCGAGACGGTCCTCATCTTCACCCTGGGCGGTGTCTTCAGCTACCAGATGGCCGGAATCGCGATGGAGTCGCCGCGGGAGCCGCCGCCGCCGTGATTCGAGGATCCGAGGCGCGATCCATTTCCTCGAAAATTACGCGATCCGGCACCGGTCTCGGCCAGGAGAACCGTCCAGGGCAGGGGTCGGAGAACAGCCCGGACGTCGGCAAACTCGGACACGAGGGTCGCGAAGCCACGGCTCGACCAATGCTGGACGTGGCCCGGAGTGTTGCCGAGACGCGTCGCGTAACGGAGGCGCGCCAGATTCAAGATCCGCCAGATCGGTTCCCGCGGCACCGAGATGATCAGCCAGCGGCGCGACACCCGGCACAGCTCTTCCAGGGCGGCCCGCGGTCGCTCCAGGTGTTCCAGCACCTCGAGGGCGAAGACCAGGTCGAAGCTGCCGCTGGGTCGCGCCAGCCGGTAGATTGATTCGCGAACGAAGGGCACCTGGGGATTGCGCACCCGGGCTTGGGTGACGAGGCGTCCCTCGAGCTCGCTGGCGTGCAGACGGGCCGAGCCCGGCAATAGCGGGCGGATGCGCTCGGTGCTGAAGCCCTCGGCGCTGGCGACCTCCAGGGCCGACCCGATTTCCAACCTTCCGAGATGCGTCGCGATCGCGCCAAAAAACCCGTCGAGCAACGCGCGGGTGATCCGATGGGTCTGCGTGTATTTGCTGCGGAAGTCCTGTTGCGATACCTCGAGAACAACGCCCACTCTTATCCTCCCCCGATCCGATCGCGCGCCTGGCTTCGGTCCACAAAGCGAGCCTACCCGGGCGGTTGGCGTCGCTCGGCGCGCCGGTCGTAGAGAAGCTCCTCCAGATAGATTCGATGGCGCGCGAGCATGTCGCCGATCAGGCCCATGAACAGCATCAGTACGCCCAGGACCGCGAGAGCCGCTCCGGTGAAGCCGGCCCACTTGTGCGGAGAAAAGCTGCCCGATACGAGGTAGTGGACCAGCAAGAAGGCGCCCAGGGCCGCGGCCGGCAGCAGCAGCATGCCCGCCAGGGCGCCGAAGAAACGGAGCGGGCGGTAGTCGCGATAGCAGCGAAAAATGATCCCGGCGGTGTTGATACCGTACCGCCACAGACTTCCGGCGACGCGGCTGGTTCCGTGCTCCCGCTCGCCGCGAACCGCAACGGGAACTTCGACGATTCGAAGCGGCTTGAAGGCGAGATTCAGGAACACCTCCTGGGTGTACGTGAACCGGCCCATGGGATTCAGGGTGAGCGCCGCGCGCCGGCTATAGCAACGCAGGCCGCAGGAGACATCGCTGAAGGTCTCTCCGGTCAGACGCGGACCGACCCG
>JACZXC010000480.1 GCA_022571825.1 Myxococcales bacterium
TCCCGACATCCGCTGAAGCCCGTCCTCCCGCTTCCTCCCGGCTCCGAATGGATGGACGCGGATTCGCGGCCCGAAACGGGAGGCGGCGCCCGGATTCGAACCGGGGATCAGGGATTTGCAGTCCCGTGCCTTACCACTTGGCTACGCCGCCACTGGAGAGATGACCCCACCGAGTCGCGATCGCTGGGTGGGTAACGCGCGACTCGCGCCGCGTCAATTTGCCGGGATCGGCGGTCGTCTCCCCGGGACGCGGCCCGATCGGAAGCTACAGCGGCGGCAGGGGTGCCAGGCGCCTGTCCAGGCGCAGGCTCGGTCCCCGGGGTCCGTCTTCGACCGCGTCGAGCAGCTGCGCCTGGGCCGCCTGGAAGAAACGCGCGGGGAGGCCCCCGGCCACGGTGTCGCGCTTGACCGCGCACAGCAGAGCGCCATCGGCGGACGCCGTCCGAAGCGAGCCGACATCGATCGGTTCGCGGCTTCCGTCGGAGAGCACCACCTCGCCGGTGGCGGCGTCGAAGCTGCGGACGAAAAAGCCCGTTTCCTCGACGTCGATCTGACCGCGAAAGCGTCCGAGTTGGACCACGTACACCCCCTCTCGGGGCAGAAACCGAACCGATCGATCGAAGGCGGCCCGCAGACGCCCATGGGTGACCGGCTGGCCCTCGTGGGTCCAGTGGCCATCGCGGTGCAATACCAGTCCGAACGACTTCAGAGGAGGTGGGTCGGCCGCGGGTCCACGTCCCCGGGGTCCGGTCACGACTCCGTCCCGAACGACTCGCGCTCCGCGGACCCATCGGGCTTGATCCGGAAGACGCCCACCAGGTCGTAGCGGAGCCAGAGCACGATTCGCTCGACGGTCTTCCCGTCGTCGCCGAGATACACCCACTGCTCATTCCAGGTCACGCCGTGCTCTTCCCGGGTTCGGGGATCGTTCACGCTCCCCACCTGCTCGGTCGGAGCGCCCAGCCGATCCCACACCTCTCCCCGCCCCGGTCTCATCGATCGCACTCTCCTCCAACCATGTTGATGAAGTCGAAGGTGGGGATGAGATCGGCCAGGAGGGAGCCCTTCAACATGTGGCTCATGGGTGCCAGGTTGAGCAGGCTCGGCGGGCGACAGCGCACCTTGACGGGAACCGCCGAGCCGTCGGAGACCAGATAGAAGCCCAGCTCCCCGTTGGCCGATTCGATCGCGAAGTAGGCCTCTCCCGCGGGAACCCGGGGGCCCTCGGTCACGGACTTGAACTGTTGGATGAGCTCTTCCATCCGGTTGAAGACGCGGCTCTTGGCCGGCCAGCGAACCCGGGGATCGAAGACGTCGACTGGCCCCGGCCCCATCTTCTCCAGGTGGGCCATGCACTGCTCCACGATGCGCAGGCTCTGGTGCATCTCCTCGACGCACACCAGGTAGCGGTCGTAGTTGTCGCCGACCTCGCCGATCGGGATGTCGAAGTCCAATTGGTCGTAGACCAGATAGGGCTCCGCCTTGCGCAGATCGAGGGGCTCCCCGGTCGACCGCAGTATCGGACCGGTCACGGCGTAGCGCAGGCATTCCTCCCGGGAGATCACGCCGGTTCCCTTGAGACGATCGACGAAGATGCGGTTGCTCGTGATCACGTCGTCGAAGTCCCGGAGCAGGCTCCGGATCTTCGCGATCAGCTCGCGACTCATGGCGGTGAACTCGGCGGGCATGTCGTGTTTGACGCCCCCGATGCGGATGTAGTTGGAGGTGACGCGGGCGCCACAGAGTGCCTCGAGCAGGTCCCAGATCAATTCGCGGGCTTCGATGCCGTAGAGGAACGGCGTCATGGCGGCGAGCTCGAGGCAGGCGGCCCCGCAGCGCGTCAGGTGGTCGCCGACCCGGGAGAGTTCGCCGGAGAGGGTGCGCAGCCACTGGCAGCGCTCGGGCGTCTCGAGACCGAGGAGCTTCTCCACCGCCAGGCAGTAGCCAACATTGGCCAGGATGGCCGAGTTGTAGTTGAGACGGTCGGTGTAGGGAATCGCCTGGTACCAGGTGCCGCTCTCGCATTCCTTCTCGAAGCCGCGGTGCAGGTAGCCCACCTGAACATCGAGGTCGACGATCGTCTCCCCGTCCAGCTCGATCAGAAACTTGACGGTTCCGTGGGTCGCGGGGTGCGACGGACCCATATTGAGGATCTGGTGCTCGGTGCGGAGGTCGCGCTCGCTGTCGTCCTCTCGCGTCTC
>JACZXC010000481.1 GCA_022571825.1 Myxococcales bacterium
GCGAAGCTCTACTCTAGCTTCATGGAGCGGGCCGACGAGTTCGACGTGTTCGTGAAGGTGGATGCCGACATGGTCATTCTCCGTGACGACCTCCTGGCCCGCATCGCCGAACGCTTCGCCCGCGAACCGGACCTGGACCTGGTCACGATCCCGGTGCACGACTTCTTCACCGACAGTCTCATCTCGGGACTACACGGCTTTCGCAGCAGCGTGCGCTGGCCCGAGCGCATCGATCGCGTCTTCGTGGACGACGATGCGGTGCCCAAGGATCGGCGCGTCGTCGCCATGGATCTCGCCCCCGCGGCCAGTCACTGTGCGAATCCCTCGCCGTTCCAGTCGTTCCACTTCGGCCTGCACCGCGGGGTGAAGCTGCGCGAGGGCTTGCGGCAAGGACTGGCGCGGACCGCCTGGAACCAGCGCCACTGGGAGGCGATCGGCGCCCTGTGGAAGCATTTCCGGCGGACCTACGACCCGCAGGTGGGCTGGGCCGCGCTGGGGTCCGAGCTGGCTCTTCGCGGCGAATTCGGCCCCGAGCACATCCCCTACATGAACCCCGAGGCCCAAACTCTATTCGAGACCCGGTACGCCGGCTGGAGCGCGGCCCGGCTCCGGCGGGTCCTGCGCGGGTTGCGGCTGCGCAACCGGCTCGCTTTGCCTTCCCTGTGGCCACTGGAGGCCCGGCGGATCCTCCGGAGGCTCCGCTGGATCGGGATCGGCCGCTGGCGCCGGCCCCCCCTGCAGCCTCAGCCAACCCAGGGGTAGAAGGATGGTCCGGGCGCTGCTGGGACTGCGCGTCGAGCCGCTGCGTCAGGGACTGCGCCGCCTCGATCCCAGGACGTCGCGAAGACCGAGCGCGTAGCGCTCTGATCCTAAACAACTGATTCTATTGACTTTTTTTCCCTTGCCTAGAAGCGCAACAGAGTGCAAACTAACGCTAGTTAGTTTTTTTGGACGACAAGCGAATCATGACGACAACCCCGGTCAGCTTCGCCCTCCCCACGGTCCCGCTTCGCAAGGGGGAGAGCACCGCGCAGCGCATCCTCGATGCCGCCGAGGCCCTCTTTTCCGAGCGGGGCTTTTCGGGCACCACACTGCGAGACGTGGCGGCGCGCGTGGGACTGCGCATCCCGAGTCTCTACAACCATTTCGCCAGCAAGGAGTCGCTCTACGCGGCGGTGCTCGAGCGGGGGTTCGGACCGGTCCTCGGCGTGCTCTCCGATTTTCTCGATGAGGGTTCGGAGTCCCGGGGCGACGCGACCCGGGTGGTGGAGCGGGTCATGGCGCTGTTGGGCCAACGCCCGAACCTGGCCCGGCTGGTCGTGCACGAGACCCTCTCCGGGGGCCAGCGTCTGACGCCCCTGCTCCGAAACTGGATCGCGCCGATCTTTGCCCGCGCCCACGAGATGGCCGAGACGGGGCCCGCGGCTCGCCGATGGGACGCCGAACGGATCCCGCTGGTCGTGCTCGCCATGTACCACGTGGTGGTCGGCTATTTCGCCATCGCACCCCTGTATCTGGAGCTGAACGGCTCGAATCTGATGACGACCTCCGCCCTCGCGCGGCAGACCGAGTTCCTGAAGGAGCTGGTCGCAACCCTATTCCCGGAGGAATGACACCCCCCATGAATCGAGAGATTTCGTATCTGGACTCCAAGAGCTGGGACGACTCCATCCTCGAGAATATGCGCTGGCTGCGCGAGAACGATCCCGTCCACTGGTCCGAGCCCGATGGTCTCTGGCTCATCTCCAAGTTCGAAGACGTGGCCACCGTGTCCAAAGACCAGGAGATCTTCACGTCGGCCGAGGGCGTGCGCCCCAGACTCCCCAACCGGATCGGCCTCCTCGACGAAGGCGAGCCCCATCACGGCCAGCTGCGCAGCCTCATCAACCGCGGATTCACGCCGCGCATGGTCAAGAAGCTCGAATCGACTTTCCGCGAGATCATCGCCGAGGCTCTCGACCGGGTCGCCAAGCGAGGCGAGTGCGACTTCGTCACCGACATCGCGGTGCCCCTGCCGCTGATCCTCATCGCCGAGATGCTCGGCATCCACAAACGGGACCGGGAACGCTTCCACCGCTGGTCCAACGACATGATCGCCGCCGACGGCCGGTTCGACGATCCCGAAATCGTCGCCCGGGCCGGGGCCGCATTTCTCGAGTATTCGACCTACCTGACGTCGATCATCGAGGACCGTCGTC
>JACZXC010000101.1 GCA_022571825.1 Myxococcales bacterium
CCGGGGGGGGCGGCGGGGAGTGCCAACAGGGCGCGCCGGTCGCGATCCGCCAGGGCGAGCACCCCACCGCACAAACCCAGCAGCAAGGCCGCCGCGGTGTGCACCCAGAACGTCGTGGCGAGCAGGGCTGCGAGCCCTGCGTACCGGCGCTTGCACTGAACTGCCAGGGCCGCCAGGGCGAGTCCGTAGCCGGCCGCCTCGATCTTCGGCAGACACCAGGAGAGAGAGAACGTGTAGGGGACCCAGGCGAAGAGTGCGGATGCCGCGTCGGGGAGCGCCGCCGCCCGCTGGAAGGCGCGAAAGCCCGCGATCAGCGCGGCGGCGCCGAGGAGGCCCGCCAGCTTTGGGAACACCGCGAGTCCCAACCAGGGTGACACCAGTGCGCCGAGTGCGTGGTAGGCGGGCGGGTAGATGCTTCGAAGACCGGGGGCTTCGCCCATGAGCTGAACCAATCGCAGATGGGGCTGGATATCGGCGCCGCCGCGGAGTCCGTCGCCGCCGAAGAGTAGCCATGCGTGGAGCCCGAGGGCCGCTGCGGCGCTTCCCCAGAACCAGCGCCCACCGATCGGTTCGGACGCTGCGCGCACGGGCGGGGACGCTACGAGCGGCTCGAGTCCGCGGGGCTGGACGCGCGGGCGGATTCGAGAAGTCGCCGTGCGTCATCGGCGCCCGCGAAATCGGAGTCGATCTCCAGCGACGTCTGGAAGGCGCGCGCCGCCTGTCGATTGCGTCCCATGGCGTAGAGGGTGAGTCCCAGGTGATAGTGTAGATCCGGGTCGTCCGCGTGATTGTGGACGTTCTGGTTCAGCTCGATGGCGTAGCGGAACTGTTGCAGGGATGCCGCGTACAGCCCCTGCCGATAATAGACGTAACCCACGGTATCGGCGGCGCCGGCGCTGTCGGCCAGGGCCACCTGCGCGTCCTTCGCGAGCTTCAGAGCGCGGTCCAGATCGATGCCTTCCTCGGCCAGAAGAAACGCCAGATCGTTCTTCGGGGCTGCCATCTTGGGATTGTCCGCGACGACTTTTTCCAGGGTCGTTCGGGCCTTGTCGGCTTGGTCGTGAACCAAGTACAGCCTCGCCAGCAGCTGCCGGGCCCCCGCGTGCAGCACACCGGCCGCCTCCGCCTCCTCGAAGGATCGCTGGGCATCCCGAAGTCGACCCTGTGACCGATAGATCGCGAACAGCAGGTCGACGGCTCCGGGCAGCCGAGGCGCGGCCTCGAAGGCGCGCAAGCCGTCGGCTTCCGCGCGCTCTAGATCGCCGGCCCCGGCCAGGAGATTGGCTCGCAGCAGGAGGATCTTCGGGCTCGCTCGGCGAGTCGCGATCACCTGGTTCAATCGATCCAGCGCCTCCTGAGAGCGTCCCGCCCGGAGGTCGAGGGCATTCAGCGCCTCGAGAACGTCGTAGTTCCGCGGTCGTCGCTCGAATGCATCGGAGAGATGGAGGCGGGTACGCTCCGGGTGTCGTTGCCCCTCATATTGCGAATACAAGACGGCGGCTGGCGCGGGGGGGTCGGGTTCGGAGAGCAACTGCTCGAGCACTTCGCGCGCAGGCTGGACCCGCCGCACGTGGTAGAGGCAGCGCGCGCGCATCAGCCGCTCCTCCGACGTGAGGGTTACCCCCCGTCCGATCAGGACTCGAAGCACACGGAGGGCGAGGCCCCAGTCCTCGGAATCGTGGTGAATCGTTGCTTTGAGCCGGTAGGCTTCAGCTACGAACGTGCCCCGGATTGACAACGCTCGATCGATGGCGGCCACCGCTGCGGGCAGGTTTCTGAGCCGGTGTTCCGCAATAGCCAGCAAGCGCTGGGTCTCATAGCGTTGCCTCCCGCTCGCCAGCGGGCGCAGGATCTCGAGGGCCGCCGTGGGTCGTCGCTCGGCCAACGCGATCCGGGCCTTGGCCCGCGCCGTCACCGGATGGTCCGGGAGCTCGTTGGACATCTTCACGAAGGTGGCTCGCGCGTCGGCCAATTGGCGCCGATTGAGCTGCATGCGCAGGGTCAATTCCCAGGCCAGTGGGGAATCGAGACCGTTCTCGAGCACGTCCTGGAGGTGCGCGACGGCGTCGGCGCCTCGCCCGAACTTCACCAGAAAGTTCGCGTACATCATCTGGGCCTGGGGGTCGTCCGGGCGCTCTTCGACGAGCTCGAGCATCACCCCTTCACCGTTTTCCAGCATCCCTTCGGACAACGTCGCGAGGGTGCCCCAGGTTTCCAGTAGGCTGGCGTCGGCGTCCACGATCTTCCGGAGCGCCCAGCGCCAGAATGGGAGGCGTTTTGCGCGGGCCGCGAAAAGTCGGGCGGCATCCGCGGCCGCCACGATCTTGTCCGGGTCCCCCCCCTCTTCTGCGAGCGCGACGGCATCGCGGTAGGCCTGCTCGGCCTGGTTGCCGTGCCCCTCCCAGGTACCATACACACGAGCGCGTTCGACCAGGGCGCCGACATAGCCACCCTCTTCGAGCTCGTCGGACTTTTCGAAGGCCGCGATGGCGGCCTCGAAGATCGAATCGTCGGGAACGATCTCGTCGATGAGACGCGCCTCACGGATGCGAGCCTGGTGAACCCGGCCCACCTGAATCCATACGTTCGGTTGGTTGCCGGCGAGCTCGACGGCGGTCAGGGCTGCGGCGAGTGCCTCCCTCGTATCTCGCTGGGTCAGGGCTCGCTCGGAGCGCCCCAGATGGACCAGGGGATCGTCGGGAGCTCTGAGCAGACTGGCCTCGATGATTTCGTCGACTCGCTGGGGGTCGCTGAGCATCAGGATCTGCGCCTCGAGCATGGCGGCGTCGATCCGGTCCGGGTCGAGGCGATGGGCCTCGCGGTAGTAGAAGACCGCGTCCGCCAGGGCGAACACGCGACGTGCAATTTCGGCGATCTGGAAGTTGATCTCCGAGTTCTGAGGTTGAAGCTTGAGCGCGCTGCGGTATTCGATCAGCGCTTCGAGCGGCTGCTCCTGCTCGACATACTCCTCCGCGCGTTCGACGTGCTCCGCAAACTGTTCCTCGGGCGAAGCGCACCCCCAGGCCAACGCGATCGCGAGGAGGGAGAACGCTCTCCCGGCGGGGGGCGCCACGGCGCTGCTAGGGACTGAGGCGCGCGAGGTCGCGCCGGGCGGCATCCGCTTCGGGGAAGCTTCCCGTGTCCAGAGCGATTTGCAGCATCTCGCGGGCGCGCTCGGCGTCGCCGGCTTGATCCAGAGCGGTGGCGAGCCGGTATCGGATCGAGGGCGAGTCCCCGCCGCTCTCGACCGCCAGCTCGAGGGCGGCGACCGCCGCCGCCGATTCACCCCGCTTGAGGTGCACGTAGCCGAGGGTGTCGAGAATATCAGACGAGGCGTCGATGCGACGCGCATCCTCGGCCAACGAAAGGGCCAGGTCGAGATCGTCGCCCCGCTCGGCGAGCATCCAGGCCAGGTCATTGCGTGCTCCCGCGTGTCCCGGGTCCCCTCGCACGATCTCGCGCAGGCGCTTCTCGGCCCCGGCCTTGTCTCCCGCCATCAGGCTGAGCTGCGCCGCCGAGTAGGCATAGCTCTTCTCGTCCGGGACAAGCTCCGCGGCGCGATCGAAGCCTCCCACGCCCTGGGCCAGGTCGCCGCCCTTTGCCGCGATGGTCGCGATTCCGGCGATCGCCGCGGCGTTCTCGGGCTCGAGCTCCAGGGCTCTGTGATACGACACGATCGCCTCGTCCGATCGCTCGAGCCGAGCCAACACGTTCGCGAGGAATTCGTGATGAACGGAGGAATCGGGGTGATGCTTCACGCCGGCTCGGGCCTTGGCAAGGACCCCCGCGTCGTGGCCGGAATCGATCGAGTACTCGGACCAGATCTTCAGCAGATCCGAGTTCTCCAGATCCACCAGATCGAGGCCGCTCTTCTCGATCGTGACGAGGGCGGCCTCGTCTCCGAATTCGGCCTGGTCGATCGCTGCCCGCTGGATCACCACGGTCTGCGGCTTCTCCGCGACAGCTTCCAGGGCCTCCACGGCCTTGCGCGCCCGATCGTAGTCCCCCCTCTTTGTCAGAGCCCGCACACCGAGGATGTAGGCGAATTCCTTCTGCGACCGGGTGGGCGACTTCAGATAGGTGTTGGCGAAGGTGACCGCCAGGGCGTATTCGCCCCGCGCGAAGTGAATGCTGGCCAGCACCAGGGGCGCCTCGGTCGCGGCCCGATCGGCGCGGACTGCCTCTCGGAATTCCGACACGGCTCGGTCGAAGTCGCCGAGATCGCGCGCGGCGAGGCCGGCGAGGTAGCGCGCACCCGCATTGTTGGGCCAATGGCGAATTCCCGCGTCGAAGGCTTCGAGGGCGCCCTTGGCATCGCCCCGCTCCAGCTGAATCCGGCCTTGAATCAATCGGGCGTAGGTCGGCTCGTCCAGGGAATCCGCGACTTCGTTGGCGCGATCAAGTTCCCCGATATCGATCAGGATGTCGGCCTGGGTGAAACGGAGCATGTCGTTGCCGCCGCCGCTGAGCTCGATCACCTTCTCGAGGGCTTCGAGCGCCTTCTCGGGGTTCTGGGTCCTGCGATAGAACCCCGCCAGGAGGTTCCATGCGGCGGCGGAGCCGAAGCTATCCACGGCTTCCACCAAGGTCTCTTCCGCCCCCTCGAGATCTCCATCGGCAGACAGGCGGTTTGCCAGATTCGAACGGAGTGACAGGGCCTCGGGGGCGGCTTCCACAGATTCGCGGATCAGTTGCGTCGATCGTTCCCGCTTGCCGATTCGGTCGAAGAAGTTCATGGCCTGACCCACGACGAAGCTATCGGTGGGGAACTTCTCCAGACAGTCCTCGAAGAGCTCCTCGGCCTTCTCGCGGTCCTTGCGCTTTTCCTCGACGAAGTAGGCGGGCGCCAGGCATCCTCGATGCGCGATCTCCGGATCGCCGGATGCCGCGGACATCTCCTTGAGTCGATAGGCCGCCGCTTCGGCCTCGTCGAGGCGGCCCCACACGCTGTAGACGTTGCCCAGGTTGCTGTAGTCGGCGGCCATGCGGGAGAGTCGGTCTAGCTTCTCGTTGAGCAGGAGCGCCTCGCGGTAGGCTTGCTCGGCCTTTTCCAGTTCGCTTTGCATCCAGTAGACGTTGCCGAGGCTGCCGTAGTCGGTGGCCATGGCCTCCGGACGGTCCAGCCGCTCGTTGAGGTGGAGAGCCTGGCGGTAGAGGCGTTTGGCCGCGTCGAGGTCGCCGCGTTGTTCGTAGGCGTGGCCGAGGTGGCCGTAGCCGGCGGCCACCAGGCCCTGGGCGTCCGCCGGCGTGTTGAGGTCCAGCACCGTTTTGTAGAGCGCTTCCGCCCTTTCCAACGCGCCGAGATGTCCCAGAAACCGGGCGTATTCTACCTGCACGGCGGGTGTGGGCGTCTCGTCGGTGGCACGGGCGAAATGCTCGTGGGCGCGGGTAAGGCGTCCGGCTTCGGCGAAGGTCCAGGCCGCGCGGAGGCGGTCGAGGGTGTCGGGCGGTGTGGCGGGGAAGACCGCGAGGCGCGCGTCGAGGTCGTCGGCGGAGAGGGGGCCGAGGGGTGCGTCGAGGGACGGCAGGTTGTCGAGCCAGTGGAAGAGGTGTTGGAGGAGTTTTTCCACCCAGTCGGCCACGTCGTCGTAGCGGAAGTAGCGGACGCGGCCCGCTTGCTCGATGCGGTCGCGGAAGGCGAGGACGTGGCGGAGGGACTCGTCGGGGTGGGCCAGCAGGGCGTCGTCGAGGGTGCGGACGTAGAGCCAGACCTCTTTGTCGTTTTCGCGGGCGAGGTCGTAGAGGGTTTCGAAGCGCGCCGCCTCGTCGGGATCCCAGTGCCTCCAGAGTACGGCCACCACCAGGTTGGCCGTGAGGAGGTCTTTGTTGCGCAAGGCCTTCGGACGCAGCCGGCCCAGCACCGATCCCGACGTGCCCACCGGCTTGAACTGCACCCCGTGCGCCCGCGCTTTCACGTCATTGACCTCTTCGATCACGTCGTGAAAAACAGCCCGCTCCTGCGCGTCTGCATGCGGGGTCATCACGAAGACCCGCACTACGTTCCCACCGTCGATCTGTCTGCCCATAGCTCGCTGGAGAAATGGAACCCCTACCGAGACGCCTTGCCTTGCTCTGACCGGCAAAGCGCCAGGATGTTTACCCCGGTTTTTCTCTGAAGATAAGAACCGCAGATCAAGAAGGAAGCATAATGGTCTGACATTTAAGCCGGGATACTCGCTGGCTTTGCCCTCTTCGATTTAGGAATTAGGAAATAGAAATTTAGGATGCAGAGGCTGTACGGCTAGCGTTTTTCAGTTGCGTGTAAGCCATGCTTTGAGAGAGCGGGAGAGAGGGGGAAAGGGAGAGCGGGAGAAAGGGAGGAAAAGAATGAGGATAGAGGATGGCAGAGCGCGCTGGAAACGCACACGATCTTCGATCCTCGATCCTCAAAAAGTCCCCCTTTCGCCCTCTCCCCCTTTCGCCCTTTCCGTATCGATGGCTGACTTTCATTAGAAAACCGCTCTAATTCCCCTTTCCCAATTCCCCTATTCTATTTCTCCCGGCATACCCTTCAGGACTTCTTTCAACGTCAGTATAACCCGCGAACATATCCGCCTCTTTCGTACCTTATCCTGACGGATCCGTGTTTCATCCGACATAAAACGCCATGAACCGAGAGCGGAACCGCCCGCAACGCCCGCCGGAGGAGTCCTTCGACGACGAAAGCATCCTCCAGGATTACCTCGCGCGCCTGATGACGATGCAGGACCAGCGCCAAGATTGGCTGGAAGAAGCCGATCTGAAGACGGCCGCCCAGGACCTGGGCCTCTCCGACGACGACCTCGAACGCCTGGCGGCCACTACCGACGCGCATCGCACGCGAGGCCGAAGCTTCGCCGAACGCGGCCTCTGGGACGAAGCCGTCGAGGAATACCGCCAGGCCGCGACGCTCAATCCGTTCGACGCCGCGGCGACCCACGAACTCACCCAGGCCTATCTGGGGCGATGGCACACCACCGGCGACGCCCTCGACCACGCCGCCGCCGAACGCTACGCCCACCGCACCCTCCAACTCGACCCCGAGAACGCCGCCTCCTATGAAATTATCAAGGAACTCAAGCGCCGGCTCACCCGAACGGGCGGCCCGTCGCAAGCCGAGGTCCGGACGTCGAGAGGGTTGCTTTTCGGCGGCATAGCGTTGGTCGCCGTCCTGATCCTCCTGGGCTTGTTGTTTTTCCTTGGATTGTTTGGATTGCTATGAACTTCGACGACGAAAGCATCCTCCAGGACTACATCGCCCGCCTGCTCTCGATGCAGGACGAGCGCGACGAATGGCTCGGCGAGGACGACCTGAAGACCGTCGCCCGCGACCTCGGCCTCTCCGACGAAGACCTGGCGCGCATCGCAGCGACGACGGAGGCCCACCGGCAGCGCGGGCACCACTTCAGCCAGCACGGCGCCTGGGACGATGCCGTCGCGGAATACCGCCAGGCTGTGGTCCTCGATCCGTTCGACGTGCCGCTCGTCCACGCCCTGGCCGTCGCGCACGCCAGCCGCTGGGAGGAAACAAGGGACCGGGAGGATCGCGAGGCGGCCGAGCGCTACGCCCGCCGCTGCATCGAACTCGACCCCAACCATCAACCTTCGTACGAACTCCTCACGGCGCTGAAGCAATCCCCCGCGACGGCGCCTCCGAAGCCCGCCGCGCGGAGAGCCGTCATCCTTGCGTTCGCGATGGCGGTGGTCGTGATCGCTGCGGCGGCGCTGGTGTATTTGAACACGAGTCCTCCCCCTGAAGCGCCGCCTCCACCGCCGCCCCCCCCTCCGACCGCAACCGTCGCGCCGGGCGGAGCGCTGCCTTCGGAGATGCAGATCCCCGTACGCCTCCTCGACGCAGACAACGCGCGGGGCCTCCGCCTGGACGTGCAACGCTCCTTGCTCAACAACTACGACTCGACGTTCTCTTACACCCTCCACGCTACCTTGCTCAACGAGGCGGACGAACTGCACCGGCTGCGCATGAAGATGGCGCTCGTCGGTGCGGACGGCGAGGTGTTCCAGACCAAATACTTCGACGCTCGGAGCGACCACCAGCCCTACCTGCGCCCCGGCGACACCGCCCCGATTGCCGAGTTGATCTACGAAAAACAGCCGCCGCCGCGCCTGCAAGAAGTCCAGCTTTCCGTCGACATCGTCGAGCGCGAACCGGCGGCCTCGGCCTACGACGCCACACCGCCGATCCCAGTGACCTGGGAATTCACGCAACCCACGCACCTCGACGTCGCAATCTACGAGCGCGAAAGCCGGATCAGTTCAGGATTCAGGGAGCAGATGCATTTCTTGACGCTGGCGGCCCACAACCAGGGTACCCGCTCGGTGCAACACCTGCGCCTGAAGGTAACCTGGTTCGACACGCAAGACGAAATGATCACCTCCGAACTCACCTACGTCGTCCCGTCCACCGGCCCGGCGATGCGCTCCGGCGAGACGTGGCTCGCCCGCGCCATCGGCAAATTCCCCGAGGGGGAGGACACGCCTTTTGCGCGCTACGCGGTGTCGGTGGTTGAGGCGGAGTAGTGCAACCGCTGATGAACGCAGATAAATGCGGATGGACGCGGATAATGCAACCGCAGATGAGTGCAGATCAGGGCAACCGCGGATGAAAGTAGATAACCCAGATCGACCGTCCCTGCTCCTTATCCTATGTTCAACAATTCATCTCCCAAGCTAAATCCTCTATGCATTTCCTGCGGCCCATCACCAGCACCCATCTGTCCCTATCCGCGTCCATCTGCGGTTGCAATTACACCCCCGGCGTTCGCTT
>JACZXC010000482.1 GCA_022571825.1 Myxococcales bacterium
GGGAGTTCGTCTGCCCGGGCCGTATAGAGGGCGACCCGCAGCGCCGCCGCGAACTCCGGGGTCGCGATCACGAGCTCCGAGACCCGACGCCCGGCAGGCTCGGCCTCGTGCGGATCCCGCTCGGCGCGGCGCTGGAGCATCCGACTGCGCAAACGGGTCTTGGCCCGCGCGAGCGGCCCCGGATCGGAATCGGGTCGGCGGGGCATGCCAACCGCCGGCTGGAGCTCAGGCGCTCGGGGTGGGGGTCTCGAGGACGCCCTCGGCCAGCTCGATCAGGGCCTGAAGGCGCGCCCGATCTCCGCCCGTGGCGGCGCGTCCATCGCGGATCTCCACGACTTCACGGGCGAGATTGAGCGCAGTCAGCATGGCAACACTCAGGGAGTCCACGGTGCCGGTCTTCTGCTCGACCTGGCGCATGGTTTGGTCGAGGTAGCCGGCCACACGCACGAGCGCTTCCTCGTCCTCTTCCTCACCGACCCGCACACGAAACTCTTGTCCGCGGATCTGAACGGTGACGGTTCGCTTGGCCACGAGACGTCTACGCCTCGGCGCTCGCCAGCTGTGCATCGAGATGGTCGAGCTGCGCAATCATCTCATCGATGCGTTTCGAGACATCCTGTCGCTTCTGGTTGGCCTCGAGCAGCTGGCCTTCCAGGGAACGAATGCCGCGCGCCTTCTCTTCGAGCTTCACGCGAAGGCCCGCGTTTTCAACGGACAGTTCGCGGTAAGCCCCAACGAGTGCAGCGACGACGCGCTCCAGCCGTTCGAAGTCAAAGACGTCTCGGTGATCGTCGGAAATGAGAAGGACCCCCGTCATCCCGATTTCAGATGGAATCGTACCGGTGATCGTGGAAACACGTCAAGCGGTAGCCCCGTTATTCCAGAGGGGCCGTCGGGCAATGATCGTGCCAGACCCGGCGACGAGACCCGCTACCCGCGGGAAGTTCGAATCGAGCGCCGCACGGAGTCAGCGCCTCAACGAACTAGATGTACGCCCGCTTCGACTGGAGCGATGAATCACCTTCGAGATAGACATCCACCGCACGCGCGGCCTCACGCCCTTCGCTGATGGCCCACACAACGAGCGACTGTCCGCGTCGGCAATCCCCGGCAGCGAAGAACCCCGGCTCGCTGGTGGCATAGGACGTCGTTTCGGCCTGGACATTACCACGACCGTCCTTCTGAAGACCGAGTCCATCCACCAGCCCTTCGTGCACGGGGTGCACGAAGCCCATCGCCAGCAGCACGAGATCCGCATCGATCGTGAACTCGGAGCCCTGGAGTTCTTCCATCTTGGGCCGTCCGCTCTCGTCGGACTCGCCAAACTGGACACGGACGGCGTGAAGCCGCTTCACACGTCCGTTTTCCCCCTCGAAATACCGGGTCAGCACGGCGTATTCGCGCGTTCCACCCTCGTCATGGGAGCTCGACGAACGGAACATGAGCGGCCATAGGGGCCAGGGCGTACTGGGCGAACGTTCCTCTGGCGGACGTTCGAGCAGCTCGATGGACGTGACCGACTTCGCACCCTGGCGGTGTGAGGTCCCCACACAATCCGAGCCCGTGTCGCCCCCACCCAGCACGACCACATGCTTGTCGCGGGCCGAGATATTCGCATCGGCGTCCACTTCGTCGCCATGATCGCGTCGATTCTGCTGAATCAGGAATTCCATGGCGAAGTGAATCCCAGCGAGCTCCCGGCCATCGATGGGGAGATCTCGGGGTCGCTCGGACCCCATGCACAGGAGAACAGCGTCGAAGTTCTTTCGCAGGTCGGCCGTCGAGAGGTCCACCCCCACGCACACACCGGTCTGGAAGGCGATGCCCTCCTGCCGCAGCTGCTCCACCCGCCGTTCCACGATCCACTTCTCGAGCTTGAATTCGGGAATCCCGTAACGCAGCAGGCCACCGACCCGATCGTTCTGTTCGAATACCGTTACGCTATGACCCGCCCGGTTGAGCTGCTGAGCCGCGGCCAGTCCCGCGGGGCCGGACCCCACGACCGCCACGGCCTTGCCGGTACGGCGCTCGGGAAGCTGCGGATGGACCTGCCCTTCCTGCCAACCGCGCTCGATGATCTGCCACTCGATCTGCTTGATTGTGACCGGGTCCGCATTGATGCCCAGGACGCAGGCCGTCTCGCAGGGCGCCGGACAGACGAGGCCCGTGAACTCGGGGAAGTTGTTG
>JACZXC010000102.1 GCA_022571825.1 Myxococcales bacterium
GCCGGCCCCCGGGGAACGGCGCTCGGGTGTTCCTCCTTCACGCGGCCTCCCTCCGGCGTGCCGAGTCCTCGATGAGGGACGCGACATCCAAGACCAGAACCGGTTCGCGGTCTCCGATCTCGGTTGCGCCCACGATCCCCCGCATCGCCCGGAACGGGCCCTGAATCGGCTTGAGCACGGTGTCCTGCTGACCCTCGAGCTGGTCCACCAGGAGACCGATCCGCGTCTCGCCCAGACCCACCACCACGACAAACAGCTTGGCGCCCGGACTGGCCGCTTCCAGCCCGAACTCATCCGACAGGCGCCGCAGCAACAGAGCGTCACCGCGGAGGTCGAGCAACTCCCGGTCCCGACTGCGTTGGATCGCGCCCGGGTCCACCAGCAGCGTTTCCTGAACGGCGGCGAGAGGAATCGCGAACCGCTGCCCCGCGACGCAGACGATCAGCGACTGCACGATCGCCAGTGTGATCGGGAGCGTCATCGAGATCGCGGTTCCGCTCCCGGGAGTGGATTCGACCTCCACGACCCCTCCGATCGCCGTCAGGTTCGTCCGCACCACATCCATCCCGACCCCGCGACCACTCGTATCGGTGACGTCCACGCGCGTCGAGAGCCCCGGGGTAAAGATCAGGTCGAGGGCTTGCTTCCGGCCGAGGACTTCGTTTTCCCCGATCAGTCCCGCGGCCTTCGCCCGAGCGCAGAGGCCCCCGGTATCGATCCCCGCGCCGTCGTCGGAAACGGAAATCACCACCTGAGTTCCCCGTTGACGCGCCTCGATCACGATGCGGCCCTGGGGCTCCTTGCCGAGCGCGGCGCGCCGCTCGGGAGTTTCGATGCCGTGGTCGATGGCGTTGCGCACCACGTGATTGAGCGGGTCGACGAGCTGTTCCACGATCAGCTTGTCGAGTTCGGTGTCGGCCCCACGGACCTCGAAGCGAACGTCCTTTCCGAGCTCGCGGCGCAGCGTGCGAACCACCCTCGAAAGCTTCTCGAAGATTTGGCGCATCGGAACCATGCGAAGCTCGAGGACCGCCGACTGCAGATCCTTCAGCTTTCGCTCGAGCTCCCGATGGGACTTGGAGAAGTCGTCGGCAATCCACGCGGTCGAGGCATTCGACTGGAGCAAAGCAATCAGGTCACCGGCAGCGCCGCGGTGAATCACGAGCTCTCCGACCAGGTTCATCAAATCGTCGAGCTTTCGGATATCGACACGGACCGTGTCGCTGATCGACTGAAGCGACGGCGGGTCCGCGCGGTCGCCGGTCGGTGGCGATGAGCCGAGCGACGGAGTGGGCGCCTCACGGCCCGCTGCGACCTGTCGCACACTGACCCCTAGCAGGTCGATGCGCGCCGTGAGTTCGCCGGCCCGAAGTGGCGAGGCAACCAACAGCGAGAAACGGATCTGGGACGCCGACGCGTCTCCGGCGGCCGGCGAGGTCGAGATCAGCTCGCCCACCGACCGGATCACCTCTCTCAGCTGGGAAAGGCCCTCCTCAAAGCAGCTGATCTCGAAGGGGGCCTCCACCAGCGCAATCTGGCGCCCGCGGCGCAGGTTCTCGCGCAGCCGGTGCTCTTCGTACTCGGTGAGCGCCTGCAGGAGCGTCGGATCGACCTCCAGGGCATCGAAGTCGCCGCGCCCCGAGGCGCTCTGCCGGACCTCCGCTTCGATCCGGCCCGAGAGGCCTGCGATCGGAGCCGCGGCGGCCTCCATGGCCTGGGCATCACCCACCGCACCCAGCATGGCCGAAAACAGCCCGACCGCTTCGGCGATCATCGGAACGGACTCTGACGCGAGCGAGATGCGGCCCAGGCGAAGCCCATCGAGCACGTCTTCCAGCAGGTTCGCGAGATGGCGGACGGGATCAAATCCGAACAGACCGGCCAACGCCTTGAGCGAATGAGCCGAACGAAAGAGTCGATTGACAAGATCGGGCTCGACCTCTCCCGAGCCGGCGCGCTGATCGTCCAGGTCGACGAGGTCGCTCCGCATCCGCTCGAGGATGTCTTCCGCCTCCGAGATGAATTCCCGGTCCGCCTTGCTGGCGCGCCGCGATCTCGCCGGTCGCCTCGCCACCCCGCACTACTCCTCAGGGGAGTCCGCGAGCAGATCCTCGACGATCTGACGCAGCGCCTCAGGCTCGAAGGGTTTGACCAGATAGGCTTCGGCGCCGAGGCCGAGACCCTTCGCGCGATCGCGCTGGGAGCTCTCTGTCGAGATGATAACCAGGGGAATCGAACGATAGGGTTCGCTGTTCTTCACAAAAGAGACCAGCTCGAGGCCGTTGATGTCCGGCATGTTGATGTCGGTGACGATCAGATCGAAGCGTTCGCCGTGAAGAACCCGGAGGGCCTCGAAGCCGCTCACGGCCTCGGTAATCTTCACCGCCGTCGAGAGGCCTTCCAGGGCAACTGTCACCAGCGCCCGCATGGTGGGCGAATCCTCGACGATCAGGATTCGGCGCACGACCCCCCTCCCCTCCCGAAATCTCTCGGAACCGGCTCATTCCCGTATCGGTCCCAAGCGACCCTTCTTGAGCCGGATTGGGGACTTCGGGGATTCCCCGCACATCCGATGCCGCTCTGGGCTTCGGAGGAGAGATCGACCTGGGACCGCAGACGGTCCTCAGCTCGGGCGCGTCGGGCGCCGGGCCCAGGGTTCGAGCTGCTGCCGCATGGCTTGGGCGGCGGCCTCGAGCTCGGGCGATGCCGGACCGACCACCGAGGGTCGGACCACGACGGCATCCGCCGTCCCGGCGTCGGGCAGGTCCTCTGTGTCGTCGTGCATCACGAGGATCGGCAGATTGGATGCCCGGGCCCTGAGGCGGCGGACAAGCTCGGCGATGTCACGGGCACCCGAGCTCGGATCCCGATACGCAGTCGACGAGACCAGTACCACTGGGAACTCGGCGCGACCCAGATACTGGCGAATCCGTGTCACGCCGCTCTCGCAGCGCTGGAAGATGTGAATCCGTGGAAACAGACCGTCGAGCGCGGACTTGAGCCACTCGAGTACGGCGAGCTCGGCGTCGATCGCGATCAGACCCGCCGCCGAGGCGCCCGGCCAAAGGGACTCCGACGCCGTGGGAGCCTCTTGCGCCGCGACGGTTTCGGGCGGGTCCGACTCGGCGCTCTCGGCATCCGCCGGGGCGAGCGCGTCGATCGAACTCGAATCCGGGGTGTCGAATTCGGCGTCGACGGTGCGGTCTTTCGCGTCCTCCTCGCGGTCCCCTTCATCGCTCAGCCGAATCGCCTCCATCGCGAGAAACTGGGGGTTGACGCCGTCGAGCACCATCAGTTCGTGGCGGTGATCGTCGGTCTTCGATCCGACCTCGAAGCTGAATTCACCCGAACGCCAGCCGAACATCCGAATCACCGAGCGTTCGACCTGCTCCCGGCGAAGAGATGCCAGACGCTCGGGCGTCAGATCCGTATGTTCTGAAAGGGCGTCATCGAGGCTTCCCTTGGACTCGCGCGCCTGGCGGGCGGCTCGCTCGAAATCTTCGTCGGAGAGAAATCCGCCGCCAACGAGCAGGCCCTTGAGGTCCTCGGGCTCCCCCTTGGCAAAGGCGCCGCACACCAGACCGTCGCGAAACACGATTCGCCCCTCTGTGGAGTCGGATCGGAGAAGTAGCAGGCCGGACTTCCGCGACAGACAGACGATCTGCATGATCTCGGCGAGGCCCAAGTCATCGAAGGTGCCGACGAGGCTCATCCGGCTCTCCACACGGGCGATCAAACCCGCTCGGGCTGGGGAGGAGCGCGTCTGTGTGGTCAGAGGGTCGCCCCCACCCGGCGTTGGGTTGCAAACCGCCAGAGAGATGATCGGCGGGCAGAGCCCCTTTCATGAGGAGGATCGAACCCACCCTGATCCGACAGGGAAAAGGGCCCCCCTCGCCGCTTCGGGGCTAGGAAGTCGGGCCGGAATGGGAATCGAGCGCCCGGCGGTGGGTCGAAGGCGCGCGGGGACGCAGCGCAGCGGTGGGCAAGTCCAGCGCGACCGATTCCGGGAGTCCCAGCGGACATGCCCTACGGAGGGCCTCGGCGGCCCCGCGGGTCTCGGGACCGGGGGGCACCACCCGGAGAAGGAGCTCCCCTCCGCGGTCCGCCAGGGCCCGGCGAGCGCCGCGCACCAGGGCCTCGGCCCGCTGACAAAGAACCAGGTCGCCAACCTCGGCCTCACACAGCGGCAGCGCGACCGTCGAAGCACCCAGCTTCAGGGCGCGGTCGACGGCGTCGCGGGTGGTTGCCTCCCAATCCCGGCTGTCGAAGCCGTTGCGAGAGCCGAGCCCGATCGCGACCAGCAGCGGAGCCTGCATCCCCCCCCGGGTCGGCACCAGAACCGCCTCACCGCGGCGCCCCTGCACCCGTCGTTCGGAGACCAGACGGGAAAGTCGCCCGCACAGCCTCCAGTCCGCACGCCCTGCGCTCCCGCGCAAGGGTCGGTCGTCCTCGAAGAACGTGACGATGGCCACTTCCACCCGGGTGCGTTCGATCGGACCCCGGGCCAGCTCGACCGAGAGCCTCACCGGGAGACCTCGGCCTGGGCGGGGCCCGGGCCTCCGGCCCCCCGAACCACCGCGTCGAGTACGCCGTTGACGAAGCTCGGCGAGGCGTCCGATCCGAAACGACGGGCCAGCTCGATGGCCTCATCGAGGATCACCGATGACGGGGTGTCCGTGCGGGTGAGCTCATAACACGCCAGCCGCAGAATGTTGCGGTCGACCGTCGCCATTCGCGAGATACGCCAGTTTTCGGCATGGGTGGAGAGCACGGCGTCCAGCTCGCTTCGGCAGGCGACCGTCCCACGGACCAACGCTCTGGCAAAGACCCGGGAGCCGGCCGGGAGGTCGAAGTTCGACGCCACCCGGTCGAAAGCCTCCTGGTCGGAGGGCCGAGGGCCGGATCGCGCCCGATCCGCCAGATCGAACGCGTACAGAACCTGTAGAGCGACCTGTCGCGAGTGGTGTCGTGCGCCCGGGTGTCGTCGACTCATCGCGGCGCCTTTCCGCGCGTGGAACCAATCGGGCCGGCGACCGCCGACCCGGGAGGCTCGGCGAGCTGGGGGCCGAGGCGAGCCATTTCCACCGCCGCCCGGGCGGCTTCCTCCCCCTTGTTTCCCTCGCACCCACCCGCCCGCGCCAAGGCTTGCTCCACGTCATCGGTGGTCAGCACACCGAATGCGATGGGAATCGACGTATCTCGCATCACCTCGCAGATCCCATCGGTGACGCCCCGGCACACGTAGTCGAAGTGGGGGGTCCCGCCTCGGATCACCGCGCCGAGGGTCACGACCGCATCGTAGCGACCCGTCCGGGCCAGGGCGCGCGCCGCCAACGGAATCTCGAAAGCTCCGGGAACCCAGGCCACGTGAATGTCGTCGGCGCCGGCGCCGCGCTTCTCGAGTTCTCTCGTGCAGCCTTCGAGAAGCCGCAGGGCAATCATGTGATTGAAGCGCGACACGACGATGCCGAAGCGCAGCTGCGACGCATCACCGGAGATTGCGTATTGCCTCATCGTTTCCGTGAAAATTTAGCGAGTTCGCCGACGTTCGGCCCCTCGCGGGCGTCTCGCAACCGACCGTGGATGTGCACGTCATCGGCGAGGCGCCGGATGCGAATCTCGGTGAGTTCGGGTCCGTTCGCCAGTTTTTTGAGCCCCAGAGGCCCCAGAGCCGGTCGGCCGTCAGCTCCGATCAGCTT
Source organism: Myxococcales bacterium (assembly GCA_022571825.1). Lineage (GTDB taxonomy): Bacteria > Myxococcota_A > UBA9160 > UBA9160 > SMWR01 > JACZXC01. Next base: position 5,700 of record JACZXC010000102.1, read on the forward strand.
AGGGGACACGAACCAATGAATTTCGTCCACGAGTCTCCGGCGCAACAACGCCGCACCCAGTCCGCCGCCACCGTCCACGAGAATTTCCGTGAGCCCGGCGCGGCCCAGCGCGACCAGCGCCCGGCGAAGATCGAGATGCCCCCCGCGGGCGGGGATCTCGAAGAGCCGCGCCCCGGTGGAAGCCACGGATCGGCGGCGGGCAGCCGACGCATCCCGCGCGCACAGAATCCAAGCGGGAGCCTCTTCGATTCGGTACAGGCGCGCAGACGTGGGAACCCGAAGCCGTGAGTCGACCAGAACCCGTACGGGCCGATGCACCACCCGTTGGCCCCGTCGGGCCGTGAGCTCCGGATCGTCGGCGAGGACAGTGGCGGACCCCACCGCAATCGCGTCGACGCATGCGCGCAATCGGTGGACGACGGCGCGTGCGGACTCTCCGGTGATCCAACGCGACTCGCCGCCGGCGGTCGCGATCCGTCCGTCCAGCGAGCTCGCGAGCTTGAGTGTCACGAACGGACGGCCCCGGGCGCACACCGAAAGGAAGCCGCGGTGCTGCTCGCGACACTCGTTCTCGAGAATCCCCACGTCCGTAGCAATTCCGGCACGGCGCAGCCGTCGGATCCCTCGACCGGACACCGCCGGATGTGGATCGACGTGCCCCAGGTACACTGCGCACAGGCCCGCGGCGGCCACTCGGTCGGCGCAGGGGCCGGTGCGCCCGACGTGACAGCAGGGTTCCAGCGTGACGGCGAGGGAGGCGCCGCGCACGAGATTCTCACCATGCCGGCGCAACGCTTGATCGAGGGCCACGATTTCCGCGTGTGGGCCACCCGCCGGCCGCGTGTAGCCGCGACCGAGGACCCGGTCGCCGCGGTAGACAACCGCGCCCACGGGGGGATTCGGGAAGCTTCGGCCCAGGGCGCGTCGCGCCTGGGCCAAGGCGCGCCGCATCGCGGCCTCGGGGCTCATCGGTCCGGGCCGCCTCTCCGCTTCGTGTTCGCGACCGAAGCAAAGAAGTTCGAGTAGTCTTCCGCCCCCTGGAAGTCGAGGAACACCGAAGCAAAGCGCGCGGCTGCCAGGACGTCGAGCTCGATGAGCCCCTCCATCACGCGCTCCCCTATCACCTGACTCGTCACCTCCCTCCCCCCGAACTCCTGCAGCTGGCGCTCGACTCGGTCGAAGAGCCGCTCCAGCACGTCCGCGCTGACCGGACGCTTCTCGCAGGCTTTCTGCACCGCGGCGATCAATTTCTGCCGCTGATACTCCTCGCGGCGTCCATCGCGTTTGACGACCTTGGGCATCACGCCGTCGATGCGTTCGCGGGTCGTGAAGCGGCGGCCGCACTCGAGGCATTCACGGCGTCGGCGGATTTCCGAACCCTCGCGACCCAGCCGTGAGTCGATGACCCGGTTGGTCGAATCGGAGCAGTAGGGGCAGCGCACGGCTCAGGCGGGATCGTCATCCCAGCGGGCCGGATACAGGGGGAAGCGCCTGCAAAGCGCCTCCACCTCGCCGCGAACTGCATCCAACGTTTCCAAATCGCCGGGTCGTTCGAGGGCGCGCGAGATCAGCCCCGCGACCTCTCTCATCTCCGGTTCGCGCATGCCGCGGGTCGTCAGTGCCGGCGTTCCGATGCGAACGCCGCTGGTCACGGCGGGCTTCCTGGGATCGAACGGCACCATGTTCTTGTTCGCGGTGATCCCCGCGCGTTCCAGAGCGATTTGGGCGGCCTTCCCGGTGATGTCCCGGTCCACCAGAGAGAGCAAGAACAGGTGTGTGTCGGTTCCCCCGGAGACCACCGACAGGCCGGACGCGATCACCGCCTCGGCCAGAACCCTCGCATTCGACTGGACTTGGGCGCAGTAGCTGCGAAAGGCGGGTGAGCGCGCCTCGCGAAGGGCCACGGCCTTTGCAGCGATCACGTGCATCAGGGGTCCGCCTTGCCCGCCCGGAAAGACCGCGCTGTCGATCTTCTTGGCGAACTCCGCGTCGCAGAGGATCAGCCCGCCCCGGGGCCCTCGCAGCGTCTTGTGAGTGGTCGTTGTGACGATCTGGGCCTGGCCAATCGGCGACGGATGCAGGTCGCTGACGACGAGACCCGCGATGTGAGCGATGTCGGCGAACAGAAGCGCGCCCACTTCGTCGGCGATCGATCGAAACGCGGAAAAATCCAGGGTGCGCGAGTAGGCCGTGGTTCCGCACTGGATCAGCTTCGGACGCTGGTCGAGGGCCAACTTCCGGATTTCGTCGTAGTCGATCCGCTCCGAGTCCCGCCTCACCCCGTAGGGAACGATCCGGTAGAGCTTTCCCGAGAAGTTCACCGGGCTCCCATGGGTGAGGTGACCGCCGTGATCGAGGTTCATGGCCAGGATCGTGTCGCCGACCTCGAGAACCGCGCGATAGACGGCTTCGTTGGCCTGGGATCCCGAATGGGGCTGCACGTTGACGTGCTCGGCCCCGAACAGCTCTCGAGCGCGCTCGATGGCCAGCTCCTCGACGCCGTCCACCACCGCGCAGCCACCGTAGTAGCGCCGTCCGGGATAACCCTCAGCGTACTTGTTGGTGAGCACCGAGCCGGTCGCCTCCAGCACGGCCTCGGACACGAAGTTCTCCGAGGCGATGAGCTCGAGGGACAACGCCTGACGGCGCGCCTCCTGTCGCAGCAATCCGGCGATCTCCGGATCGACCTCGTCCAGACTCGGGTCCCGGGTCCGCGGCGCCGCCTGACCAAAAGCCTCGGAGCGCGTCAGTTGATCGATCATGGCGATCCGACGCGCGTGGCGCCCGCCCTCGAATGGCGTGTCGAGCCAGGTCGTCACGATGGGCCAAGCGCGCTCCGCATCGAACCGGTCGCCGGCCAGCGCCAACACGTTCGCATCGTTGTGACGCCGCGCCAGAGCGGCTGACTCCCGATCCTCGACCAAGGCGGCGCGAACCCGCGGGAATCGGTTCGCCGTGTACATCACGCCCAGACCGGATCCGCAGATCACGATCGCCCGCTCCGCCTTGCCCTCGGAAACCGCCCGTGCGGCGGGAGCC
>JACZXC010000483.1 GCA_022571825.1 Myxococcales bacterium
GGCCTCCTAGCTATTCCGCCGGTCTTGCCAGGTAGAGGCTCTGACGACCGAAGAGGCCCGGTGGCGCGCGGCAGGCCAGGCGATTCAGTCGCCGGACCCAGGAGTCGGGAAGCAGCCGGCGCAACTTCCACAGCGGAAACGCCCCGTCGCCCCGGGCCGAAAGAACGCGATAGCCGTTCTTTCGGAGCAGCTGCCCGCCCGTCTCGAACGTGTAGAAGCGAACGTGAGTCTCGTCCATGATGCCGTCGACGGTGTACTCGAATTTTCCGAACAGCGCGCCGAGCCGAACCGGGTAGTAGAGCACGTTGGGCAGCGCCACCGCCAGGATCCCATCGGGAGCGAGCACCGTCTTGACCGCATCGAGCAGGTTTTCCGGAGCGACGAGGTGCTCCAGTACGTGGGACATCAATACGACATCGAAGGGGCCGCCAACGGAATCCGGAAGCCCAGCTTCCAGGTTGGCGAGGACCACGCGCTCACAGAACGCCGCGGCCGCCCTTTGCTCCGCGGAGCTCAGGGTGATGCCGGTGACCTTCCAGCCCCGGGCGTGAAGAATCTGCGCGTTGTCACCGGCACCGCATCCGCAGTCGAGCACGCGGCCCCGCTCTCCGGGAAACAGCGCCAGCAGCGGGGGGTTCCCCAGGTTCTGATAGACCTTCTCGGATACCCGGGAGTCGGCCACGTTCACTGAACTCGCCGGAGGCCAACCGAGCACGATGGCCTTTTCGATTCAAGACCCTCCCGCGGACCCGGTCCCATCGCACTCATGGGGCGGTTCCCGCCACCAGGACTCGATACTCGCCGGGCTCGAAGCGCATCCGGGCGGCGGGAAGATCCAGACCGGGCAATGCGATCACCGCGCGCAAGGTGGTTTCGACCGGTCGGGCGGTGGGATTGTTCACGGAGACGTGCCAGCGGAAAGGCGCCTCGGCCAGCTTGGTGAGTTGGATGAAGAGATCCCGGCCGTCCGGACCCGCAACCACGGGGTGACCTACCACCACATGGATGCGATCGGCGAGACTGGGATACAGGGGAATGTAGGCGTCCCCGGCGAAGTCCACGCCGGCCGCCCGATAGCGGTTCTCGCCCTTCCCGTAGGCGCCGGCGACGTAGCCCCGCCGTTGGTAGACCCCGACCGACCAGCGAGGATTGAGACCCCGCACCCGAAGCGGAACGACCAGCTCGATCCCGTCGGGGGGCTTCGTCAACACCACCTCGACGGCGCGGTCGTTGGTCTCGAGATCCAGTATACCGGGACTCTCGACCCGCTGGCCCCGCAGCACCTCCAATCCCGTCGGCCGCGCCAGATAGTCGAGGACGCGCCGGAAATCCGAAGGGCTTTCGACCGCCACGTCCAGCGGGAACCCGAGACCCAGGACCTCGAAGTGAAACACGTCGCCCCGCCTCAGGCGGCGCCCTGTCGGTTTCGCGAAGGGTTCCGCGAAGATGAGGACGGTTTCGTTGCGCACGACCAGGCGGATCGGATCACCCCGATTCACGAACAGGTGGCTGTTCGAGGATCCCCGGGAGTAGAAGCCGAACCATTCCCCCCGCTCGATTCGGATCGGCCCCGGCGCCGGCCCCCCGTTCCCGGCAAAGAGCGGCACGGTCGAGATTTCCCGTCGGTCGCCAACCACCAACATCGGCTTCAGTCCCAGACCACTGTTCCGACTCAATCCCAGCCGCAGCGAACGGAGGCTGAGATCTCGACGGAACACGATCTCGTTTCGGTAGAGCGTCGGGATGACTCCGACCCGCACGCTCATCGCGGGCCAGCCGGTCGCCGGCACGCCCAGCGACGGCCGGAACCAGTGTCGAAATCGCTGGGTGTACCGGAACAGCTTCGAGGGCCCACCCAGGGGGCCCCGGGTGTTCCAACCGTTGAGGACCCGCTCGATCCGGTCGTCGAACAACTCCTCGTGTATGCTGGCCACCGCGCGCGCGCCCTCGTCGGTGAATTCCAGCACGGGCGTCTGATTGAAGCGCCGGCCGTGCTCCTGGCCCTCTTCCGCGTCCAACACCGGCGTCGTATCGATCCGGACCGGCGGCAGGGTCCCGATCGGACCGCCGTCCCAGGTACCCCCCCGCAGGCCGATCGGAAGTCCCGGCGTCGCGCCCATCGGGAGCTGATGGGGCCCGTGCAGCATGGTCACCGTTCCCGCCGGGGAATTGTCACTGCA
>JACZXC010000103.1 GCA_022571825.1 Myxococcales bacterium
GTCAAGGGCCAGGGAAAAGGCAGGCTTGTTTTCGCCATGGATGCAACTGCCAGTCGTGAGCCAACCTGGGATCGTGCCTGTCATTTACAAGGCGAAATGTTCAGTGCAACCGACTCACTGGGCGGCCTTACAGTTCAACTATGCTACTACCGCGGCTTCAATGAGTTCCATTCGAGCGGCTGGTGCGAACAAACCAATCAGCTTCTTGCTGAGATGACCAGCACCAGGTGCCTGGGTGGTCATACGCAGATTCGCAAGGTACTGGCGCACTTGCTGACAGAAAACAATCGGCAGAAAATCCAGGCCGCGGTGTTCGTTGGGGATGCAATCGAGGAAGATGCTGATGAGCTCTGCCACCAGGCCGGGAAAATGGGAGTCCTCGGCATACCACTATTTATGTTCCATGAAGGAAATAATGCAAGGGTCTCATCCGTATTCAAGCAGATGGCACAGTTGTCCGGAGGGGCCTATGCCCCATTTGACCTGAATAGTGCATCTCAACTCAGGGATTTGCTGGCCGCTGTTGCAATTTACGCCGTCGGGGGACACAGGGCGTTACAAGATCTTGGCAAGAATTCGAACCCGGAAGTCACTCGTCTTTTGAAGCAACTAAAGGAATAGAACCCTGGCCCGTCTCGTTATCGTCTTTATCGTCGCGGCTGTCATATACGCGGGCTTACGCATGCTGTTACGGAATCAGCGTCTGGATGTTACGCAGTTTTTCGCAATTTATAGCGCTACGCTGGTGGGGATACAGCCAAGGTCTCCAGCACGGCAAGGACGTGGGTGTTCGGGTTCGAGGAGCCGAACTTTCACGGCTGAGCCAGCGCGTTTTTTCGGGGGGTGCGCTGCTTCTCGGGATTTTGACGGGTGCGTTCCTGGTCAGCCGCTTTGCGGCGGAGAACCCGGGCGCTCTCTGGTCGTTCGCAGCGATTGCGGCTTTCGGAGTGGGACTCAAGTTTGGACACCGTGCGTTGCGGGGGACCACGCTCGTCCTGGTCCTCGTGATCACGCTGCTCACGGCGCTGGGGAACGTATGACGGACGAACGAAGCGTATGAGCGACGAACGCATGGAACGCCGAGTCGAAATCGTCAATCCGCTGGGATTTCACGCCCGTCCGGCGGCGGAGTTCGTGAAGTTGGCCGGCTCGTTCCACTGCAATTTGTGGCTGGAAAAGGACGGTGTGGAGGTGAACGCCAAGAGCATCATGGGTGTGCTCATGTTGGCGGCGGAAAAGGGGTCGCAGTTGATGATTCGCGCGGAGGGTGCCGACGCGGACGACGCACTTGCCGCCTTGGGAGACTTGATCGCCAGAGGTTTTGAGGAGATGCACGGTGTCTAAGGTTCTCGACGGTATTGGCGCTTCCGAGGGGATCGGTGCGGGCCGGGTCCATATCCTGAATTGGGGTGTGCCGGAGGTCCCGCACCGGTCGATCGATTCCGATGAGGTGGAGGGCGAGGTAGAGCATCTCCGGGAGGTCTTCGAGTGGGCGAAGAAACGGCTCCTCGACCTCGAGGATTCGACGACGTTGGGCCTGTTGCGGGTGCTGCTGGTTTCGATCGCCACCCTGAGTCTGCTGGCCCACGTCGGTGCCCTGGCGGAGTACTTCTCGAACGAATCGGCTCTGAACGGGCGGTTCGCGCGAGAGGCGTTTCCCGATCGTCTTTCCCTCTTCTTCCTGATCGAGAGCCCGTGGTGGGTCCGCGCGATCTTCGTCTTGGGGTTCGTCGCGCATCTTTTCTGGCTGGTCGGTCTCTATACCCGGCCCGCTTCGGTCGCGGTGGTGATTCTGTGGGCCAGCATGATGGGGCGGAACCCGCTTCTCTACAGCATGCCCGACCAGCTTCAGATGACCCTGATCGTCCTGCTCTTCATCACTCCGAGCGGAAGGGGACTGAGTCTCGACGCCCGGCTTCGCCACCGCGGGGGGCGCGTTCCCGTCTGGTGTCGGCGCCTGATTCAGCTGCAGATTGGAATGGTCTACCTGAGCACCGGGCTCACCAAGGTCGGTCCGACCTGGTGGGGTGAGGGCTCGGCGCTCTACTACACCCTCGTGAGTCCCAACAACCGCCACTTCGACCTGACCGAGCTCTGGGCACTCCTTCAGCCCTGGTTTCTGCGGCCCCTGACCTGGACCGTCCTCGCCTTCGAGCTCTCCTTCGCCGGCTTCGCGCTCCTGAACTGGATCCGGGAGACGGTACGGCCCCGATGGCTACCGGATCTGCGACCCGGATACCTGGGGTTTGGAATCGTCATGCATCTGGGAATTCAGGCGATGCTCTATGTCGTCTGGTTCACGCCCCTGATGCTGGCCGCCTACGTGAGCTTCCTGACCCCCGGTGAGGTCCGGGCGCAGCTCGCGCGTATTCGTCTTCCCCGGTGGCGGCCCGGCGCGAAATAGAACGGAAGTCATGCGGAGGTAGCGCGCGGCGACCTGCGGCCTCATGATAGCGGGGGCGATCGGCGGAGATCGGAGCGGGGAAAGAGCATGGGGCGCCGCGATTACGACCTGTTCACCATCGGAGCCGGATCCGGCGGCGTTCGGGCGAGCCGGGTTTCCGCGGGGTTCGGCGCCCGGGTTGCCGTGGCGGAAGAGCGCTACCTCGGCGGCACCTGTGTCAACGTCGGATGCATTCCCAAGAAACTCCTCGTCTACGCGGCCAATTTCCGGGAGGATTTTGAGGATTCGCAGAGCTTTGGGTGGGCCCCGGGCGGCCGCCGCTTCGACTGGCCCGCGCTGATCGCCAACAAGGACCGCGAGATCGCGCGCTTGAACCAGGTGTATCGCGATCTTCTCGACGCGGCTGGCGTGGAGCGAATCGAGGGCCGTGCGCGTGTCGTGGATCCCCATACGGTGGAGGTCGGCTCTCGGCGGTTCACGGCCGAACACATTTTGGTGGCGACCGGCGGTTGGCCGTCGGTACCCGAGGTTCCGGGCGCGGAGCATGGAATCACCTCGAATGAGGCCTTCCACCTGAAGTCGCTGCCCGGGCGCGTCGTGATCGTCGGCGGCGGATACATCGCCGTCGAATTCGCCGGAATTTTCCGCGGACTCGGCGCCGAGGTGGTCCAGCTCTATCGAGGGCCGCTCTTCCTGCGGGGCTTCGACGACGACCTGCGCAAGACGCTGGCCGAGGAGATGCGAAGGAAAGGCGTCGACCTCCGTTTCGAAACCCAGGTTGCGCGGATCGAACGCGACGACGCCGGAATTCGCGTGACCCTCGCGGACCAATCGACGGTCGAAGGCGATGCGATCATGTTCGCCACGGGACGTCATCCTCTGACGGCGAACCTGGGGCTCGAAGAGGCCGGCGTGGCCCTCGACGAGACCGGCGCCATCGCCGTCGACGAGTTTTCACGCTCGTCGGTGCCGAACATCTGGGCCATCGGCGATGCGACGAATCGGTTGAATCTCACGCCGGTCGCCCTCCACGAGGGCGTAGCTCTGGCGAATACCCTCTTCAACGATCGTCCCATGGCTCCGGAATATCGGAACGTTCCCACCGCCGTGTTCAGCGATCCCAACCTGGGGACTGTGGGCCTGACCGAGGCGCAGGCACGCGAGCGCCACGGCGCCGTCGATATCTACCGCTCCCGCTTCCGCGCCCTGAAGAACACCCTGACCGGGCGCGACGAAAAGACCCTGATGAAGCTCGTGGTCGACGCCGCCTCGGACCGGGTGCTCGGAGTTCATATGGTGGGTCCCGATGCGGGTGAGATCATGCAGGGTTTCGGGGTGGCCCTCAAAGCGGGGGCGACCAAGGCGCAGTTCGACGCGACGATCGGTATTCACCCGACGGCGGCCGAGGAATTCGTCACGATGCGGCAGAAGTCGGCGGAGGGCTGACGTCTCTCAGCGAAACTTCGCGAAGTCGGGCGGGCGCTTTTCGATGAAGGCGCGTCGCCCCTCCTTTGCCTCCTCGGACTTTCCGAAGCTCTCCAGCCCGGTGAAGGCGAGCCTTCCCTGACCGGCCAGGTGGGCGCTGTCGGCGTTGAAGGATGCCTTCAAGAAGGCGAGAGCGGTGGGCGAAAGGGCCGCCGCCTCGCGACCCCAGGTCCGGGCCTCCTCCAGCAGGTCGTCGCTCGACACGATCTTGTTCACGAGCCCCCAGGCCAGAGCCTGCTCCGCGTCGTATTGGCGGCAGAAGAACCAGATCTCCCGCGCGCGCTTCTCTCCGACGACACGCGCCAGATAGCCGGTTCCGTAACCCGCATCGAAGGAGCCCACTCGGGGCCCCGCCTGGCCGAACCGGGCGTGATCCGCCGCAATCGTGACGTCGCAGATCAGATGCAGGATGTGTCCGCCTCCGATCGCAAGGCCGTTCACGGCGGCGATGACCGGCTTGGGCACCTCGCGGATGGTGTGGTGCAGCCCCTCGATCTCGAACAAACCGGTTTCACTGGTTCCGTAACTCCCGGTTTCGGCGTACTCTTTCTGGTCGCCTCCGGCGCAGAAGGCGCGCCGGCCGGCGCCGGTCAGGATGACGCAGGCCACGGCGCGATCGGCCCAGGCCAGCTTGAAGGCGTGAATCAATTCCTCCACCGTGCGTCCCCGAAACGCATTCAGTCGTTTCGGTCGGTCGATGGTGATGATCGCGTTGACCTGATCGACCTGGTAGCGAATGTCCCGATACTCCATGTTTCCTCCCGTGTCAGCCCGCCATGGTGAGGCCGCCGCTCACGCTCAAGATCTGGCCGGTAATGAAGTCGGAACGCGGACTCGCGAAAAAAAGAATCGCATCCGCGATTTCTTCGGGGCGGGCCAGCCTGCGAAACGGAATCGCACGGGTCAGCGATGCCTGAAGCTTGTCGGGCAGCGAACGAAATAAAGGAGTGTCGGTCGGTCCGGGACAGACGCAGTTCACGCAGAGACCGTGAGGAGCCATCTCGCGGGCCAGCGACTTGGTGAATGCAATCACCCCGCCCTTGGCCCCGGCGTAGATCGTCTCGCCGCTGCTTCCGACCCGCCCGGCGTCGCTCGCCACGTTCACGATCTTTCCGCTCTGGGTCTCGATCATCGCCGGCAGGAACGCTTTTTCCACCTTGACCGTGCCCAGAAGATTGAGGCGCACGATCTTCTCGATGAACTCGTCGCTGTTGTCGAGGAAGGGCTCGACGCGGTCCCAGCCGGCGGCGTTGACGATGACGTCCGGTGCCGCGCCTTGGGCGAGGACGCGGTCGGCCAGCGCCCGGATCGAATCGTCGTCGGTGACATCGAGGGGCGCAAACTCGGCTTCGCCACCCGCCTCGCGGATGACCGCACAGGTTTCCTCACCGCCGACCTCGTCGAGGTCGGCCGCGACGATCTCCGCCCCGGCGTGGGCCATGACACGGGCGGTTGCCCGTCCGATGCCCGACGCAGCGCCCGTTACCACCGCGAGCTTTCCGGGCAGCTGCATCGAGACACCTCCGGGGCGCCATGGTAAACGCTTTCCGGGTCAGGTACCGCGCGGTCGACGACGGTGGGTGTCCGCGGGCTTGAGCGAGCTCTGGGCGCGCAGCCCATCGATGGTTCGGGCCGCTTGGGCGCGCTCGGCGTCGAGGAATCGGGCGACCGCCTGGGACAGACGCGGCTCGGCCAGGAAGTGCAGGCTATAGGTCGGCTCGGCATCGAAACCGCGCAGGAACTTGTAGTCGCCTCCGGCGCCGGGCTCGAATCGCTGGATCCCGGCTTCGATGCAGTATTCGATCGCCGCGTAGTAACAGACGTTGAAGTGGAGATGCCGTGCGGGCTTCAGGGCGCCCCAGTAGCGCCCGTAGAAGGTTCCGCCTTTCACCACGTTCGTGGTCCCTGCGATCACCTCGTCCCCTTGCCGCGCGATCACGAAGCATAGACGCTCGCGGAACCGCTCGGCGAGCAGCTCGAAGAAACGGGGATTGAGATACTGCCGGCCCCAGGTGTGGCTCTCGATGGTCGTGAGGTAGCAACGGTACATCGTGTCGAACAGGTCGTCGGAGATGTCGTCTCCCTGCCGACACTCGATCCGGATCTTCTGCTCGATCATGGCCCGGCGCTCCCGGCGGATCTGGTTTCGGCGCTTGCTCCGGAACCGGGCCAGGTAGTCCTCAAAGCCGCCGTAGTCCAAGTTCTTCCAGTGGTATTGGAGCCCCACGCGCAGCAAGTAGTCCGAGCGGGCCAGGGCCTGGGTTTCGGACTCCCGGCAAAAATTGATGTGCACGCCCGAGAGCTCGTTGCTCTCGCAGATCTCGCGCAGGCTCGCGCTCAGCCGGGCGATCCACTTCCCCCGGTCCTGTCCTGGGGCGACCAGGAAACGGGCCCCGGTCACCGGCGTGAAGGGAATACCGACCAGCAGCTTGGGGTAGTAGCGGATGCCCGCGCGCTGCGCGGCGTCGGCCCAGCCCCAGTCGAAGACGAATTCACCCTCACTGTGGCTCTTGAGGTAGAGGGGGCAGGCCGCCACCAATCGTGAGCCGTCGCGTACCACCAGGGGCCGCGGGAGCCAGCCCGTTTCCGGTCCCACGGCGCCGGACTCTTCCAGCGAGGCCAACCAATCCCATTCCAGAAAAGGGGACTCGTCGCCGACCAGCGCGTCCCACGCCGCCCGCGGCACTTCGGCGACGCCATCGAGCATCTCCACACGCTGCATGGGCCGATCCAGTCTAGCGTGTTGGGACCTGGCCTCGGCCCCGATCCGGGTTGCTATCCTCCTCGGCATGGCGGAGGAGCCCAAAGGCCCCGGCGGAGCCGGCGGCGGGGGCCCCAGCACCCTCGACCCCCGGCGCGAGGGCGGGGTGGCCACCGCAACCCGCGAGAAGGTCTCGCGCCCCGAGCGCTACAAGGTGATTCTGTACAACGACGACTACACCCCCATGGAGTTCGTCGTCGCGATGCTCGAAAACGTGTTTGGCAAGGGGCCGTCCGCGGCGACCCAGATCATGCTCCAGATCCACAAGGCGGGTCTGGGTGTGGCGGGCGTGTACGTGCTGGAGGTGGCCGAGACCAAGGTCGTGACCGTGCACCGGCTAGCCGAACAGAGGGGCTACCCTCTGCGATCGGGAGTGGAGAAGGAATGAGCGAGATCGGGCGCGAGCTGCATCTCACCCTGCAGGCTGCCGTACGCGAGGCGGCGACTCGCCGCCACGCCTACGTGACGGTCGAGCACCTGCTCTTCGCCCTGCTCCACGATGAGCGGGGGGCCGAGATCCTGTTCCACTCGGGGGCGGAGGTGTCCGAGTTGAAGGCGGCCTTGGAACGCTTCTTCTCCGAGGATCTCGAGACCGTACCCGGCGACGATCCCTTCGAAAGCCGGCAGACACTGGCTTTTCACCGGGTGCTCGAGCACGCCATCTCGCACTGTGAGAGTGCCGAGAAGAGCTTGGTGGACGCGGGTGACCTGCTGGCCGCGCTGTTCCAGGAGCCCGACTCCTATGGGGTCACCTTGCTTCGCTCCCAGGGAGTTTCACGCCTGGACCTGCTCCAGTACATCGCCCACGGGGTCTCGAAGCGCACGGGCAGCGACTCGGCTCCGATACCCGCAGGGGCCGAGCCCGGTTGGGGCGAGGCCTCCGAGGTGCCCGCGAATCCCCTGGAAGCCTTTGCGACCGACCTCACCCAATCCGCGGCGAGCGGAACCCTCGACCCGCTGATCGGGCGCGGCCCCGAACTCGAACGCACGATCCAGATCTTGGCGCGTCGCCGCAAGAACAACCCGATCTTCGTCGGTGAGGCCGGCGTGGGGAAGACGGCCCTGGCCGAGGGCCTGGCCCTTCGGATCCACGAGGGCCGGGTCCCCGACGACCTGCGGAGCGCCGAGATCTTCTCCCTGGATCTCGGAGCGTTGCTGGCCGGTACGCGGTACCGGGGAGACTTCGAAGCGCGCTTCAAGGCGCTGATTGCGGCGGTCGAGCAGAGGGAGCGACCGATCCTGTTCATCGACGAGATCCACACAATCCTCGGAGCCGGCTCCGCTCAGGGCGCCACCATCGACGCGTCCAGCCTGCTCAAGCCGATTCTCGTCGATGGCGCGATTCGCTGCATGGGCTCGACGACTTACCAGGAGTTCCGGCATTTCGAGCGCGACCGCGCCCTCGCCCGCCGATTCCAGAAAGTGGACATCGCCGAACCCTCGACCGAGGAGTCCGTGCGGATCCTGCAAGGCCTCGCGCCCCGCTACGGGGAGCACCACGGAGTTCGCTTCACGAACTCCGCGCTGCGCTCGGCGGTGGAGCTCTCCGCACGACACCTGACCGACAAGTTCCTGCCGGACAAGGCGATCGACGTGATGGACGAGACCGGGGCGGCGGTTCGATTGCGCCCGGGGTCGAAGCGGCGCAAGACCGTGGGCGTTCGCGACATCGAGGCGGTGGTGGCGCGCATGGCGAACATCCCGGCGACGCGAGCCTCACACTCTGACCGCCAACGCCTCGAACAGCTCGAGTCCGACCTCCGGGAGGTGGTGTTCGGACAGGAGGCTGCGATCGCATCCGTGGTTCGGTCGGTGAAGCGCGGACGCGCCGGACTTTCCGGGCGCGACCGGCCCGTCGGTTGCTTCCTCTTCACCGGGCCCACCGGCGTCGGGAAGACGGAGCTGGCCAAGCAGCTCGCCCGCTGCCTGGGTGTTCCGTTCGCGCGCTACGACATGAGCGAATACATGGAGAAGCACTCGGTAGCCCGATTGATCGGCGCGCCCCCGGGCTACTTCGGCTACGACCAGGGGGGTCTGTTGGTGGAGCAGATCCGCA
>JACZXC010000104.1 GCA_022571825.1 Myxococcales bacterium
TAGTGGTGCCGGTCGGGTCCGAGGCCTGGGTCGGCGTCTCGTCCCACTCGGCCGCCGACGTTCGAGCAGCCGAGAAGCAGGGCGCGAGCTACGTCCATCTCGCCCCGATCTTCCCGCCCCATTCCAAGGCCCCGTCGCGCCCTGCCCTGGGGTTGGAGGGCCTTGCCGACGCGACCGTTGGAACCATCCCGGTACTGGCCCAAGGGGGTATCGATGCGTCGAATGCAGGCGAGGTGGTGGCGGCGGGGGCTGCCGGAGTGGCCGTGACCGGCTCCATCTTGCAGGCCGTGGATCCGCGTGCCGCCACCGCCGCCATCCGCAACGCCCTGGATCGGGGACGGTTCTGATCTGCATCCGAGGATCGTCCCCGAGGGTGCGGATTTCGCGCTAACTTCGCCGGGCGAACGGATCCGCGCAGCCGTGAGCGCTTTTTTCGAGGGGGCAGCCGGAACGGCCGTTATGGGCAAGCGCGCACTCGCGCTCGCGATCGGGCTCGCATGGTTCGCCGCCGTGGTTCGGGCCGACGACCCGTTTCTGCGGCGAACCCCCACCGTGGACGTCGTGGAAACCGTGGGTCCTGCGGTGGTCAACATCACCACCGAACGCACGAGAAGCCGGCGACCCTTCGGAGTGCTCTCGCCGAATCCCCTCTTCAATCAGTTCTTTCGCAATCTTTTCGAGCCCCGGCTGCCGCAGACCACCCAGAGCCTGGGATCCGGCGTCGTCATCGACGATCGTGGACACATCCTCACCAACCAGCACGTGGTTGCGGGAGCCAGTCGTATCCGCATCAGCACCGCTGATGGCCGCGAGTTCGAGGCCTCGGTGATCGGCGCCGACCCCAACAACGACATTGCCGTGCTCAAGGTGAATTCCGAGGCAACGCTGCCGTGGATCACCCCCGGCAGCTCGGACGACCTGTTGGTGGGGGAGCCGGTGATCGCCATCGGGAACCCCTTCGGACTCTCGAGTACGGTGACGACGGGCGTGATCTCGGCGCTGAACCGCTCGGTGCGAACCGACAAGCGAGTATTCCACGGCTTTCTCCAAACCGATGCGTCGATCAACCCGGGCAACTCCGGCGGCCCACTGCTCAACGCCGAGGGCCAGCTCATCGCCATCAACACAGCCGTGTACCAGGGCGGTCAGGGGATCGGCTTCGCGATTCCCATCGACACCGCCAAGCGGGTGGTCCGGGAGCTGATCGTTCACGGCGAGGTGATCCCGGCCTGGCTGGGGCTCGACTTCCAGGATCTGGCTCCGGCGCTGCGCGAGGCCCTGGGGCTGCCAGCGGACCTGCGCGGCACGCTCATCAACCGTGTGCGCGAGAGCAGCCCGGCGGCGCGGGCCGGCATCCGGCGCGGGGACGTGTTGACCCGGGTCGACGGGCGGCCGCTCTACAGCGTCCGCGAATTCTTCGAGACGCTCGAGACGGTCACCGTGGGGCAGGAGCTGGAGCTCGAACTCTGGCGCGAGGGCCGGGCCCGACCCCTGACCGTGCGCGCCGCGGAGATCCCGGACGACCTGGTCGCGCAGCTCGTGAACGATCTGCTGGGGCTCAGGCTGGGGCAACTGCAGAGAGGCGGCAACTTCGTCGTCCAGGCGGTCCGCGCCGGCAGCGGCGCCGCCCGCATCGGCATTCAACCCGGGGATCTCGTGCTGGGCATCAACGGTCGCAACCTCGATGACCAGGACGCGCTGCGAAGGTCCGCCCTGGAGCTTCGAGGCCACCATCGGGCGCTGATCGTGGTCCAGCGCGGCTCCGGTCGGTACCATGTGGCGATCCCGCTGGTCTGAGACTTCCGATGCCCTGAGCCGATGCGGTTTCGGAATTCTTCGGCAGGCGGGAACCCGCGGCGCGGGACCGGTGTCGAAGCCATGATGGGGGGCCGGACGGCAATTCCATCGCCGCGACAGCCCATCGGCAACTAGCCAACGGAGTTTGTCATGCCGCCGAGTCCTCCGAGTCGCTCGAACCCCTTCCTCTGGCTTTCCGCCGCCGCGGCGGTCGTCTTCTGGGTCACCTGGACGGCCCTCGACGTGCGGATCGGCTGGCGCGACGAGGCCGCCCACGCGAGCGGCCTGTTCGGCAGCGCGGAGAACGAGGGCGAGGCAGCCGCGGATGACGCCGAGACGATTTTCTGGCGCGAGAACGTCGAAGCCGAGCCGATGGTGCCGCGAGGGGTTCCCGGCAGCTTCGTCGAGTTGGCCGAGCAATCCTCGGCCGGGGTCGTCAACATCAAGACCTCGCGAAGGGTCCCGGGGGTGACGGCCCCGCAGCAGTTCGAGGAGTTCTTCTTCGGAAGCCCCCTCGAGGAACTCTTTCGCGGCCGCGGCCGGCACGGCGAACGCGGACACCAGCGTTCGAGTCTGGGAACCGGCTTCGTGATCTCATCGGACGGTTACATCGTCACCAACAACCACGTCATCGACGAGGTGGACAGCATCACCGTCACCTTCAAGGACGGCGCCGAGTTCTCGGCCACCGTGGTGGGTAGAGATTCCGCCACGGACATCGCCCTGCTCCGGATCGAGACGGACCAGAAATTGTTCGCGTTGCCCCTCGGTGACTCCAACGCCGTGCGAGCAGGCGAGTGGGTGGTCGCGATCGGCAACCCCTTTGGCCTGGGTCATACCGTGACCGCGGGGATCGTGAGCGCCAAGCACCGGATGAACATCAGCAGAAAGGGAACCTACGACGACTTCATTCAGACCGACGCTGCCATCAATTTCGGAAACTCGGGTGGACCGCTCCTCAATCTGTCCGGCCAAGTGATCGGAATCAATACCGCCATCAGACCCCGGGCGAACACGATCGGCTTCGCCGTTCCGATCAACATGGCCAAAGAAATCCTGCCGCAGCTGCGAGCCAACGGGCACGTGACCCGCGGCTGGCTGGGGGTCATGATCCAGCCCATCACCCCGGACCTCTCGGCGTCCTTCAATCTGGCAGGAGAAGAGGGCGCCCTCGTCACCACGGTCATTTCCGGCGGTCCAGCCGAGGCCGCGGGGGTAGAGGGGGGCGACGTGATCGTCGAATTCGACGGTCAAGAGATCGAGGATTGGAACGATCTGCCCCGGGTGGTGGCCCGCACACCGGTCGGCAAGAAAGTCGATGTCGTCTTGATACGCGACGGCAAGCGCAAGAGACTCGAGGTCGCGATCGGTGTGTTGGACGAGGCCCGGCCGACCCGGCTGGCGAAGAAGGGCGGTGCCACGGGGTTCGGCCTGCGGGTCCAGGCGCTCACACCCGACCTGGCCGAGCAGCTGGGCCTGGATGACGAGAACGGAGTGGTCGTCACGTCGGTCTCCCCCGGAAGCCCGGCTTCCGAGGCCGGCATCCGATCGGGGGACGTGATCCTCGAAGTGAATCGATCCACGGTGAACAACGTCGAGGCCCTGCGCGACGAGCTCGCCAGCGCCGAGCAAAGCGCGCTGCTCTTGATCCGGCGCGGAGACGCCACCATTTTCGTTCCGGTCAAACGCAAGGGCTAGCCCAGCCGGGCCTCGCGCTCGCTGATCGCTCGGGCTCCGGCACTTCGCTCGCCTTCGGAAGAGCGGCCGACTTCCACGCCCGCTGAACGCTGTCGCTGAGACCGCTGCTAGGAGGCCGACTCTCGAGTCGGCCTCCTAGCCCTGGAATAAGCGCTCAAAAGGCTGAGGTGCCTTGATTCCGGCGTTATCGTCTGTTTGAGACAACGGACGACCCCCCGGAAAGGCACCTCAGGTGAATGAGCATACGACGTCGGTTCGGGCGAGTCACGTGAATGAGGGAACGGCCTTCGCGAGCCGGCCGGGAAGCGCGCAGAGCCAGCGGGGCCCGGTTCTGCGGCATCCGAAGCTGCATCTGTCGAGCGAGGCTTCGGACACGACTGCCTACGGAGGTCTGGCGCTGGCGGCAGGTCTGGTGCGGAGCCTGGGCATCGCTCAGGATCTGAACCGCGCGCTGTCGCTGTTGACTTCGCATCGGCCGTTTCACGAGTCGGACCACGTCCTGACCCACGTGTACAACCTCTACGCTGGAGGCACGTGCATCGAGGACATCGCGGATCTCCAGACCAGCGAACCCGTGCGTCGGATCCTGGGAACGGATCGGATTCCGGATCCGACGACGGCTGGGGACTTCCTGCGGCGGTTCGACGTCGGGGCCCTGAAGGCTCTGGATCAGGTGATCGACCGGGCGCAGGAGAAGGTCTGGAAGCGGCGCTACGGCAAGAAGAAGGCGGAGCGTGCCATCGTGGATCTCGACAGCTGCATCCGCCCGGTCTACGGCGACCAGAAGCAAGGCACGGACTTCACGTACCAGGGCAGTTTTGGCTACCACCCGCTGGTGATCAGCCTGGCCGGGACCCTGGAATGTCTGCGACTGGTCAACCGTCCGGGCAACGAAGCGTCGGCCAGCGGATCGGAGAGGCATCTACGCGAGCTGTTCCCGATGCTCGGTCGGCACTTCAAGCAGGTGATCGTCCGCGGCGACTCGGCCTTCGCCAAGCAGGCGATCTTCGATGCGTGTGAAGAAGCGGGACACTTCTTCGCAGTGGTGTCGCCCCAGCAACCGAACTTCGCGAGCCTATTCGAGGCCCTTCCTGGCGCGCAATGGAAGCCGTACCGGGAGCGGGACCAGGATCGCCCGGGCAAGCGCCGCAAACGCGGACGCAACCGACGTCGGGAACGGGCACGGGCACGCAACAAGCGAGATCTGCAGTTGAAGAAACAGTGGATCGCCGAGATCCCGTACCAGCCGGAGCGCAGTGACCGGAGCTACCGATTGATCGCCCGCTATCAGGAGATCGAAGAACAGGAGCAGGGCCACCTCTTCATGCTCACACGCTTCCGCTTCGTGCTCTCGAACCTCCCGCCGTCCGTGTCCACCGCGGAGGTCATGGACCTCACCTACCAGCGCTGCGATCAAGAGAACCTGATCGAGCAGCTCCAGAGTGGTGTGGCGGGGATGCGAATGCCGACCGGTGGGATGCTCTCGAACGCGGCCTTCGGGACCTGCGCGCGCCTGGCGCACAACCTCAAGCCGTGGCTCGCTCAGCTTGCCCTTCCGCTGGAGACGATGCGCTGGGAATGGAAGCGCTTCCGCCGGGCCTTCGTGTACTGCGCGGCTCGCGTCGTCCATAGCGCGCGGCAAGTCCAGGTTCGCTTCGCCGACAGCCACCGCTTCGCCGGAGCGATCCTGACAGCCCACGCTCGCTTGGCCCCCTCGTAATCACCGCTGGCTCCCCTCTCCCGTTCCCACGGCCCCCAGTCCACGGGACTCTTGCGCGCACAGATCGGCTACCACTACGGAATCCGACCCCGAACCCGCTCCCGCGGCCTGCCGCTCGCCTCGGCGTCTGTTCCGCGACCGCTCTCAGAGGCAGCGTCCCCCAAAACTCGAACTTCTGCAGGCTGAGCGCTTATTCCAGGCCTAGCCGGGGTGGGGGACTAACGCGCGAGGAGCAATTTACGAGCGCGGTACAGATTGGACTTCACCGCGTCCTCGGTCTTGTGGGTCGCAGCTGCGATCTGACGGATCGATTGGTGCTGCAGGTGATAGAGCTCGAAGAGCTGCAACTGGTCCGCATTCAATCGATGGGTCGCTGCCTCTTGCAATCGTTCGCAGCGTTCTCGGCACTCATAGTGTTCGAGGGGCGTGGGCTCGCGGTGCCCGGTGGGGATCAGCGGACCGGGACGCTCGAACGCCTCTTCGGCCTCGAGGGGAACCGTCGGATGCCGCTTCTTCTTGAAACGAGCGGCGATGGTCCGACGGGTCAGCCCCAGTACCCAGGTGACGAAGGGCGCCTCGCCCCGGAAGGAGCCCAACGACGAGAAGACGTTGATGAAGACTTCCTGAACGACGTCCTCCGCGTCCGATCGGATGCGGATGCGGCGATTGACAAAGCGGCAGACGCGGGGGAAGTAGCGCTCGTAGAGGATCTCGAAGGCTTCCTCGTTACCCTGGAGGATCCGCTGGATCAGGATTTCGTCGGATATCGGGGCGTTCTCAACTGACTCAGCGGCCGCCATACCACATCTCCCGCCGCCCCACGGGGGCTGCTTTCCCCCGGATAAGACGCTCCACGTAAAGGGAGTGGCCCCAATTGGGTTCCCGGTGTCAAAAATTGTCACCGCGACCGGGATTTTCCCCCGTGGGGCCCCGGTCAATCCAATTCGCTGTGCTCGGCTGCCGTGATCCCGAGGTCGGTATCGGCAAGTCCGGTGCGGAAGCCGGTGCCGCCGGCCGCCGGTTCCGCGGGAGCCCGGGCCGGGGCTTCTGGAGTCGACCGCGCGGCACTTGGGATCTCGAGCAACGTCTCGACCCGCGATCCGTTCCGAACGCAACGGTAGACCGCCCATGCCAAGGAGTCGGATCCGACCTGGCTGGCGGCCGCGATGGATTCGGGGCGAATCGAGGGACAGAGGAGCCAGACTTTGATTCTGGCCTCGGGGCGGATTCCCAGGCTGGGGGCCAGCTGGAGCCAGTCACGGAGCCGCGCCTCGACCCAGGCGCGTTGGGCCAGCCCCCGGCCGATGAGTTCCAGATCCTGGCCCTCCTCTCCGACGAGGACGAGAATGACTCGCCCAGAGGGCTCCACCGCGACGAAGTCGATGCGCGAGTCGGCGCCGAGCAGCCGTTCGGCCAGCAGACGAGCCCCGGGGATCAGCTCGGTGAGGCGCGAACCCAGCTGCGCGAGCAGCTCGGCCCGCGCCGGCGGTACGGTCAATGAGAGGTCAGGCAACGGTGGCACTCCGCGAGTCCTCGAGCAGAAGTCGAGCGACGTCCCGGAGCGCCCGGGATGCGGGCGATTGGGGGTGCTCGAGACCGACCGGCCGGCGTGCAACGATGGCTCGGTAGACGTGCAGGTCGTCTACCAAGAGTCCGTAGCTCACCAGTGACTGACCCAGGTGTCGCGATGCTACGCCGGAAAGCAACGAAAAGGCCGCTTGCGCTTCGCCGACCCGTCGCACACCGTGGATCGTGATGCCCACCTTGCTCTGATGGCTCGCTCGCACGACGCGCTTGGCCAACGCGTAGGTCTCCAGCAGGTCCCGGGGCTCGAGGGAGGCGAACAGCAGCACCCATCGCAGGAGCGCCCGACCGTCGGGCTCGGCCTGTAGCCACGCAGGTGGAACTCGGACCAGAACCACGCCGCCCCGGGAGTCGACGGCCCGATCGACGGCCACGTCGAGGGCCGCCCGGTACAACTCCCCCAAACTGTGGGCTCGGGCGAACACGACCTCCGAGCCCACCGGACCGCGCCCCGGCTCGGGCCAGAGTAGGGAGGTCTCGTCCTCCTCGGGTGCAACCAGGGTTCCGCTCGCGCCCAGGCGCGCCACCTCGACCGAGAGATTCCACACGAAAGCCGCGCGCACGACATCTCGCTGGCCGATCGGCACAGCGACGATCGGGAGCGAAGCAGGGCGCGCCGGCCCTGGACCCACCTCCAGGGCGACGTCGGCGGCCCGCGAGGCGGTGCCTGTCGACGATGCGGGAGGGGCTCCCCCGTCGTTCAACGGCAGCAGGTAGTCGAGTACATCACGAAGGTCACGGGGCAAGGTCCACTCGTTCCCCCTAGCGCACGACCATAACTGAATTTCGCGCCCCAACGGAACTCGTCACCACCGCGGGGTTCTCGGGGTCCTCTCGCCACTCACCGTCGACGATGTAGCGGTACTGGTAGGTCCCCGGCGGGAGCTGGAGGACCTTGGTCCAGACCCGGCCCTTCCCATCCGATTCGATCAGCGACCGAACGCCCTTGTCGGGGACCCAGTCGTTGAAGTCGCCGGCGATTCGAACGTCGCTGGCGTCGGCATCCCGGAAGTGCACCACGATCTCGCGAGGGCCGCTAGGCGGCTCGGCGCCGGGGATCTCCACCGCCGCGAGGTCCGCGGGAGCCGAGGCTTCGACCTCGACCGCCAAGGCCGCGTAGTCCAGGGCCCCGTTGGCCGAGGGTGCGTAGAAGCAGATCGGCAGTCCCTTTCCGGCGGCCTCGCGAAGCTTCACGTTGAGGCGAATCACGGTGTCGAAGCACATGTCGGTGAACAGGGCACGGACTTCGGCAAGGGTTTTCCGGGAGAATCGGGTGCGTCCGTCGTACAGCGTCATCAGCACCTTTACATCGATCTCGTGGCCGATCCGCTCGACGAGCAGGCCGATGGTCTCCAACAGCTTCTGAACGCCATGGATCGCGAACCGACTCGTCTCCAGGGGAACGATGACTTCCCTGGTAGCGCGGAGGGCGTTGAAGGTGAGCAGACCGACGTTGGGTGGGCAATCGATCAGCACGAAGTCGTAAATGTCCCCGAGTGCGCCCAGGGCGTTGTCCAGGCGCTCCGTTCGCGTCTCGTCTCGCTCGGCGGCGAGCTTCTGCTCCAGGGCCGACAACACGATCCCCGAAGGGGCGATGTCGAGGTTCTCGGCCACCTCCACGATGATGGCCTTCAGGTGGTCACCGCCACCGGGCTCGGCGAGCACCTCATAGAGGTTCTCGTCCAGCTCGTCCGGGTCCAGTCCCAGAGCCAGGGTGGCGTGGGCCTGGGGATCGATGTCGACCACGAGGACATGGAAGCCGTCGGTTGCGAGACACCCGGCTAGATTGACCGCAGTCGTCGTCTTGGCGCAGCCCCCTTTCTGATTGACGATGGCGATGATGCGCATGGCCGATTCCCCCCGCTCGCGGGCGGCCCTCAGCTACCGCCGCGCGGCC
>JACZXC010000105.1 GCA_022571825.1 Myxococcales bacterium
AAGACTTGACACCAGAAGGGCTCATGCCTAGTATAAATCCTTTGGAAGTTGGAACCCTTTTTGAAAGGAGGGCCAACGATGGGATCGTTAGGTTGGAGGTTGTTCACCGCCGGGATGCTCGCCGGAGTGGCCTGGCTGCTCCGGGGCTTCTCCCTCGAAGGCTTCGCGCCAGCGCTGTTGGGGTCGATCATCGTGAGCCTGACCAGTTGGGTTGCGTCCTGGACCATCGGACCCCAGGGGCGCATTGAACTCCTGAGGTCGGGACGCCGACGCCACTGAACCTGTGCACAACCGGTCCCGGTCCGCCCGCACCGCCGTTCCAGGCCCCTCCGTCTGAGCCCGTTTCGTCCCTCCGTGTGCCCCTCAAATGGGGGACGACGAGACCCCATCGTTGCGGTATTGGGTGGCCTGAATTCCGCCAGGGAGGCCCTCCATGGCTGGGTGGCCAGCCTATCTGGGGATCAGGGGGGCGCTCAGAAGCGAACGAGGAGCGAACGTCCGCAATCTCGCTTGCTCCTAGGGGTCCGCTCAGTCGAGCGGGCCCCGTTTGGTTTATACTGCCCCGCCAGCCTTCGAGGGGTGGCTCCGAGGAGCCATGGAGCAAGACGCCCGCGCGCTTCAACTCGTCGAACTCATCTACGACGGCGCGGTCGATCCGTCGGCGTGGGGCCCTTTCGTCCAGCGATTGTCGGAGCTGTGTGGCGGGGCCGCGGTCGCCTTCTCGGTGCAGCTGCCCAGCGGCCCGCGCCTCGCGTACCACACCGTGGGCACCGTCGAATCGTTGACGGAAATCGCCGATAAGTATCTGGCCGAGGGCGGCATGCCCTGGGGATCCTTCCTCGACGATCAGTTCAAGGGCCGCTTCGCCCTGGCCAGCGAGAACTTCGCCGACGCGGACGTCCCGAACACCTCGTTCTACCAGGAGGTCATGAAGCCCCAGGGGCTCGCACCCTCCGCACCCATCGTCCACGTGATCTCCAACGCTCCTCACCGCCCGATCTCGGGGATTGGGATCTGGCGCAAGGAGGGGGGAAGACCGTTCACCGACGAAGATCTGGCTCTCTGCAATCGGCTGGTTCCCCACCTCGGTCGCGCCTTCGAGATCCACAGTCGCTTCGGCGACGTTCGACACCAGCGCGGAGCGCTGGCGGACGTGATCGACCGCTTGCCCCTGGGGGTGATCTTGGTCGACGCGGCCAGCCAGCCCGTGGTGGTCAATCGCGTGGCCGAACAGATCGCCGGGGAGCACGACGGGTTCACCCTGGGTCCCGGGGGTCCGCGGGCCACGGATTCGCGGGAGGGCCGGCTCCTGCGCGGGCATCTCGGCGAAGCGATCAGCATGGGAATCACCAGCGGCCAGGGTGGCAATGCGGTGATGTCGGTGTCGCGGCCGTCGGGGCGGCGCGCCTATACCGTCGTGGTCGCGCCGCTACTCAGACCCATCGACGGCCGCAGTACACGCGACGCAGTGGCCGTCGTCTTCGTGGGGGATCCCGAGGCCACGGGGATTTCGACGATCAAGTTCCTGCAGACCTTGTACTCGCTGACCCACGCCGAAGCCGAGCTGGTGGTGCTGTTGGCCAGCGGGCGCTCGCTGGAAGAGGCGGCGGCGGAACGCGGAGTCGCCATCAACACCATCCGCAGCCAGCTGAAGCAGGTCTTCGCCAAGACGGAGACGAACCGCCAGGGTCAGCTGCTGCGACTGGTCCTGACCGGTGTCGCCGGAATCCAGGACGAGGCGGATCTCGAGTAGCGGTCGCCGGGCTCGGGAGGCGGCGTTACGCCGGGTGGACCGTGCTGATCCGCCGCCCGGACGACGTGAAGTCCAGTGAGATCACCCAACACTGCACGCCCTCACCTACGTGGTCCTGGACCAGTTCTTCGACTGGGAGACCCTGATCGAGGACGTCGCCGAGCGGCGCTAGATCACGGTGGGCTTCGCCGGCTTCCTGTGCCTGCTCGCCCTCGCCGTGACCTCCACGGCCCGCATGATGAAGCGGCTGGGTCGGCGTTGGGTCACGCGGCACCGGCTCGCCTATGCGGCGGGGGTTTGCGGCGTGGTCCACTCTCTATGGCTGGTGAAGGCCGACCTGAGCACGCCGCTGGTCTACGCGGGAATCCTGGCCGCGCTGCTCGGATCCCGATTCTGGTTCCGCGGGTCTCGGGGCGCTGGACCGCGCCGGACGCCGCGCTAGGGTGTCGCCCTCCAAGGGAGAGAGGCTCGTCATCGATTCCGAGTCCGACGTTCACCGGGTCGAGGTGGAGGGGCGGGAGTTCATCCTCGTCGGCACGGCACACGTGTCGCGCGAATCCACCGCCCTGGTGCGCGCGGTCATCGAACGGGAGCGTCCCGACGCCGTCTGCGTCGAGCTCGACCGGCAGCGATACGAAAGCCTGAGCCAGAAGCGCCGCTGGGAGGCCCTCGATCTCCGCGAGGTCATCCGCAAGCAACAGCTCGCCGCTCTGCTGGCGAATCTGGTGCTGGCGTCATACCAGAAGAAACTCGGTGGTGTACTCGGCGTTGCGCCCGGGACCGAGCTGATCGAAGCCACCCGTGTCGCCGACGAGCTGGGCATTCGCGTCCACCTGTGCGACCGGGACGTGCGCGTCACCCTGCGCCGGGCATGGGCCTCCATGTCACTCTGGAAGAAGGCCACACTGCTGGCCACGCTTCTGGCCAGCATCTTCGATCGGCCGGAGATCACCGAAGAAGACCTGCGCAGGCTCCGCGAGCAGGACGTACTGTCCGAGCTGATGCGGGAGCTGGGGGAGGCCATGCCCGCCCTCAAGCAGGTATTGATCGACGAGCGCGACGTCTATCTGACCCAGAAAATGAGGGAGGCGCCGGGCCAACGCATCCTTGCCGTGATCGGGGCGGGACACGTCGCGGGCATCCGCCGGGCGCTCGCCGCGCCGGCGAACGTCGACCTGGAAGAGATCAACCGGATTCCACCGATCCGCCCGGTCTGGAAATGGGTCGGCTGGGGTGTGCCCGGGCTGATCCTGGGCGCTCTCGTCGTCATTGGCCTGCGACAAGGGGCCGAAATCGCCGGGGCGAATCTCCTGTTCTGGATCGTGGCCAACGGCGTGCCCAGCACATTGGGGGCGCTGCTCGCCGGGGCCCACCCCGTGACCGTGCTCTCCGCGTTCTTCGTAGCACCGGTGACGAGTCTGATTCCCGTGATCGGGGCGGGCTACGTCCTCGCCTTCCTGCAGGCGTACCTGGCGCCACCGATGGTCAGCGAATTCGAGAGCGTCACGGACGATCTGACCTCGCCCCTGCGCTGGTGGCGCAACCGTCTGCTCCGCATCATGCTCGTCTTCGTGCTCACGACCTTGGGGAGCCTCATCGGCACCTACGTCGGCGGCTACGCGATCATCTCCAGTCTGTTCTGAGGACACCAATCTGGGGAAACTTCCATGACGCCCCCCATCCAACCGATCTTCAGGACCGGGCGGGTGGTCGCGACCGGACTGGCGCGGACCACCGGCGCGGCGCTGCTGCTCACCGCCTGTCTGAGTGGTCCCACCGGCGGGCCCGAGGGGCGTTGGATCGACCTCACCCATCCCTTCGACGCGCACACCATCTTCTGGCCCACCGAGGAGGGCTTCGTACTGGAGCGAGGCGCCGGGGGATTGACCGCGGACGGGTACTACTACGAGGCCCATCGCTTCCGCAGCGCCGAACACGGAGGAACCCACATCGATGCGCCGATCCACTTCGGCGCGGGCCGCTGGACCGTCGACCGGATTCCCCTGAGCCGACTGCACGGACCGGCGGTCACCGTGGACGTCTCGCTCGCCTGTGACGCCGATCGCGACTACCGCGTGGGGATCGAGGATCTGCGGGAGTGGGAGGCGATGCATGGCCGCCTGCCGACCGAGGCGATCGTGCTGCTGCGAACGGGCTTCGGACGTTTCTGGCCGGACCGCATCCGATACATGGGCACCGACGAACGCGGCGCGGTCGCGATCCCGAAGCTGCACTTCCCCGGCCTCCACCCGGAGGCCGCGCGCTGGCTGGTGGAAGAGCGGCAGATCGCAGCGGTCGGCCTCGACACCCCCAGCATCGACTACGGGCAGTCACGCACCTTCGAGACCCACCGGATCCTCGCCGCCGCCAACGTCCCCGCCTTCGAGAACCTCGCGAACCTGACTGCGCTGCCCGCGCGGGGCTTCGCGGTGGTGGCGCTTCCCATGAAGATCCGCGGGGGGTCGGGAGCACCGCTGCGCATCGTCGCGATCGTCCCATGACGACCAGCCCCAGATGCGGTGAGGGGGGCTTCGGCTCAGGGCTCACCGCTACTGGATGTCGCCGGCGAGCGAAGTCGAAACGGTCACGCCAGAAGGCGGCTCTCCAGACGGGCGATTTGCGCGTCGCCGACGCCAGCGCTGCGAACGTATTCCCGCATGGATCCGTAACGCGCGCGAACCTGATTCAGCAAGGAGATCATGGTCTCGGGTTCGGCGTGCAGGGTGTCGGCCGGAAGCGCCTCGAGCATCTCCTGGTAGCCCCCGGTGGCCATGAGGCGTTCGATGATGGCGTCGAGATTCTCCTGGGTCGCCGCATAGTCGGCCACGATGATCTCGTCCTTCACCCCCAGCAGTCCCAGCAGGACCGCCGAGATCACTCCCGTTCGATCTTTGCCCGCCGCGCAGTGATAGACCGCGGGGGCCGAGGACTCGGCGAGGGTGACGACCACCCGGGCGATCGCATCCTTCGCCATCTCGGCCATCAGAAAATAGCGATCCGCCAGGGTGAGCTTCTCGGTCGCTTGCGGTGGCTCGGCGATCTGACCGTCGAAGAGCGGAAGGTGATGAAGGTGAAAGGCCCCGTCTTCGAGGGGTCCCCGGCCATCGCTGCGGATCTCACCAGTCGAGCGCAGATCGACGATGTCGCGGATCCCGAGCTCGTCCCGCATGCGAACCACGTCTTCCGGAGTCAGGTGGTGGAGAGCGTCGCTGCGGAAGACCACCCGCCAGCGCAGCTTCCTCCCGTCGGCGGCGGGGTAGCCCCCCAGGTCGCGGAAATTGTTGCATCCTTGCAGGTCGATCAGGCGCTTCATGACGCGGATTCTACAGCGCGTCGTCCCGAACAGGGTAAGATGCGGGCCACCGCCGAGCGGAGTCGGAGAGAATGGAGCAGCCCGTGTCCCGACCGAGAATCTCCGACGAGGAACTTCGTCGCTTCGGGATCGTCCCGGAAGACGAGCAAATCCACCCCCATAGCCCCGACCACGAGTGGTGGAACGAGTCGTATTTCTGGGACTGGTTCGACGCGCGGGGCGAGTGGGCCGGCCACCTTCGATTCGGGATGCACCCGAATCAGGACCGTGCCTGGCTCTGGTTCTTCATCTACAACGGCTCCGAATGGATCGCGATCGAGGAGCCGCGGCTCCCGCTTCGGGAGATCGAGCTCCCGCGACTGGTCTACTCGGGCTGGGGGTTGAACTTCGCCTACGAGGTCGCGGAGCCCCTGCGGTCCGGGACACTCCGCTGCGACGGGTTCGGCCGCGTGCTTTCGGGGCCCCGGGTCGGAATGATCCTGCCCATGGGCATCGAGCTGGAGATTCGGGCGCTGGGAGCGCCACACTCGCGGGGCGGCGGCCTGGCGGCATCCCACGGCGCCGAGGGCTACTCGACCAACCGCTTCGAACAGCCGACGGACGTGAGGGGCACGATCCGTGTCGCCGACGAGACCCACGCGTTCGACGGACGCGGCCAGCGCGATCACTCCTGGGGCCCGCGCCCGTGGAACATGGAGTGGCAGTTCCTGGTGCTTAACGGCGAGCACTTCCGGCTCCAGTGCGCCGTGGTCCAGATTCCGGGCATCCCCCGGCTGACCAGCGGATACCTCACCCGCGATGATACACTCTCGATCGACACCGCCGATTTCCGATTCTCTTTCGACGACGACTGTGTCACCCAGCCGGTGGCGGGCGCGATCGCGGTGAAGGCGGAGGACGGCAGCACCCTTTCGGGATCCATCGAGGCAATTTCCGCCGCCGAGATCGACCTGACCCACTGCTTCGACCCACCCGAGCGCTCGGTCTATCGGCGCTCACTGATCCGATTCCGGCCCGACGATGGAGGCCCTCCCGCCCTCGGCTGGCTGGAGGTCAACCGATTCGTCCGTGAACCCGAATCCGGGGCGCCGCGTACTACCGGGTGAGCGCCCGCCCGAAGGAGTCCAGCATGCCTACGGATCAATCCATCGAGGAGTCGACCTCGGGGGATCTCATCGACCGGGCTGAAACCGGTATTCGTGTGCTCTTCACCCTGCTCTTCTTCCTGATCGCCCGGGTGGCGGAGGCGGTACTCGGGATCGTCATCGTCTTCGGAGTTCTGTACACGCTGATCACGCAGCACGAGCCGAGCCCCGCGGTCCGGCGCTTCTCCCAGCGCGTGCTCGCCTATCTGGTCGAGATCGCCCGCTACCTGACCTACAACGACGACGAAGCGCCTTTCCCGTTCCGCGAGTTTCCGCCCGAGCCGGATTGAGCTCCCCCTCCGAACGAAATCAGCATCGGTCAACTTCCGAGGGCGATCCGCAGCGCGCGCCCCGCATCGGCGATCGCGACCTGGGCGCGTTCGATGGACGGACCCATCGAGAAGAATCCGTGGATCATGCCGCTGTATCGGTGTGCGGTCGCGGCCACACCGGCTTCAGCGAGACGCTTCGCGTAGGCTTCGCCCTCGTCGCGCAGGGGATCGAACTCCGCGGTGATTACGAAGGCCGGCGGCAGTCCTTGCAGACTTTCGGCGCGCAGCGGTGAGGCATAGGGGCTTTCGGCTTCGGCCTCGTCGCTCAGGTAGTGCCTCCAGAACGCCCGCATCATCTTCTCCGTCAGCAGATAGCCCTCCGCATTCTCCCGGTACGAGTCGGTGTCGAAGGCGTAGTTCGCGATGGGATAGACCAGGAGCTGAAACGCCAGGGCCGGTCCCCTGCGATCCCGCGCCATCAGGGCCACCACGCTGGCGAGGTTGCCGCCGGCACTGTCGCCAGCCACGGCGATCCGCGTCGGATCGACGCCGATCTCGGCGCCATTCTCGGAAACCCAGCGCGTCGCGGCGAAGCAGTCCTCGGGAGCCGCGGGGAATTTGTTCTCGGGCGCCAGGCGGTAGTCCACCGACACGATCACACAGCCCGCTGCGTTGGCGAGGGAGCGACAGGTACCGTCGTGGGTATCGAGGCCGCAGTACACGAACCCGCCGCCGTGGAAGTAGACGACGCCCGGAAACGGTGCCGACCCTTCCGGCGCTTCCGGGGTATAGATGCGTACCGGAATTTCGCCGGCGGGGCCCAGGAGGGTCCGATTCTCCACCTCCGCGACGGGCTCTCCCTGACTCAGGTCCACCGAGGCGTCGGTGAGCTGACGGATGACCACGGGGTCGACCGACGCGAGGTCCGGCAAGTTCGAGGCCTCGAGCTGGTCGAGGACAGCGCGAGCCTGGGGGTCGAGGGGCATGGGATTCTCCGTGGATGGGTTTGAGCTTAGAATACAGGGATGCCTCCTCCGCGGGAGCCCCAGAAGGCCGAACTCCGGCCAGCCTGGACGGCGCTGCGCGCCCTGATCCGGGACCCCGACCGCACCGAACAGGTCTTCGAGTTGATCCGCGAGAGCCTCCGCATCGACCCGCCCGAGCGGGCTGACTCCGGCGGGATCATCGTTTCGTGAGCTTCGCCACGCGGCCGACCCTCTGCGGCTTCGGGGGTGCCGTAAGCGCTGGGCACTACCTCGCAACCCAGATTGGCGCGCAGATGCTGGCCGATGGCGGGAACGCGGCGGACGCCGCCTGCGCGATGGGCTTCGCCCTTCAGGTCCTGGAACCCACCCAGAACGGACCTGCGGGCGAGGCGCCGATCCTGGTCTACTGCGCAGCTGAGGACCGAACCATCGCGATTTCCGGTCAGGGTTCGGCCCCGGCAACCGCCTCCATCGCGGCTTTGCGGGCCCTCGGCCTCGACGCGATTCCTCCCGACGGCTTCCTGGCAGCCACGGTGCCGGCCGCTCTGGATGCCTGGTGTCACCTGCTCGCAGACTTCGGCACTCGGCGTCTGGCCGATGTGATCGCCCCCGCTCGGGGACTCGCCGAACGGGGCTTCCCGATGTATCGCTTCCTTCAGACGCTGCTCCGCGCCCTCGAGCCGCATTTCCGCGCGGAATGGCCCACGACCGCGGCCGTCTACGCGCCGACCCGGGACCTGGGGAAGGCCCAGACAAATCCACCCCCCGCCGCCTT
>JACZXC010000002.1 GCA_022571825.1 Myxococcales bacterium
CTGAGGGGAACCGGGCATACCACCGCGTGGCCGCCCATCCCGCAATCGCGGTGCCAGGGGAGATCGGAGAGGCCCTCGGTCATGTCGGGGTTCTTGTAGATCACCGAGACGCCGAGCTCCGCGTCTGCGATCCGCGGGCTGAGCTTTTCGTCGGAGAGGCCGATCAGGCCCAGAATGCGGGGATCGCGGGTGAGGTCCCGCAGCTCCGGCTGGCGGCTCCCGCCGGTCACGCGGCAGAGGAGTTCCCGGCCGCGGGCGTCCTTGCCCCACCACGACTCCCGGTCGCCCCGGCGCGCATCCCTCCGCGCGCGAGCGGCGCCCCTCCGGAAGAGCGCGACCTCGTCGGCGGAGAAGACGTTGCGCACCACCAGATAGCCGGCGGTTCGCAGAAAGTGGGCCATGTCCTCACTGTCGTCGTCCAGGCGAAAGGCGCGCCCCACGTCCAGTGCGGCCCCGTGGCGATCCTCGAGTCGGGCTTTTCGCGGGTCGAAGAAGGGCCGGCCCGTGTACATGGAACGCAGGGTGGGATCCCATCGAACGAAGGTCATGGCATCGCCGCGCCGACACTGGGCGCGGCCCGCGTAGAGCAGACCGGGGGGCGACTCGAGATCATGCACGATGCCCTGCCAGAATTCGTGGTCGAGCTCGATCACGGTGTCGGCGGCGTCATCGCCGGGAACGATGTCGATCCCGCCCTCGCGAGAAACGTAGGTGTAGGCGCTGCCCTCGGAGAGGCGAAACGCCAGGGAGTTCCGTTTCGGTGCCCCCTCGGCGGCGCGAGCGCCGTTGCCCGCCGCCAGCCGACGCGGCAGCTCCACCCGGTGAAAATCGTCGAAGTCGAGGGTTTCGAAGCCGGGCATCCCGTCTCCTCCCGTCGTGTCCATCCTAGCTCAGGCCGGGACCGGTCCCCGAGAACCGCGACCCAGGCGTTCGAGAAACGGGCGGATCTGGTCGGGCCTGCGGGCAAACCGGGCCAGGGCGAAGGACGCCAGCGTCACACCGACCTCTCGAAACGCCGGCAGCGCCTCGAGGGTGGCATCGAGATCGACGTGTCCGGCGCCGTTTCGAACCAGCGGGGCGCTCGCCCGCACCTGCAGGGTCTCCGGATCTCGCCCCGCCGCGGCGAAGGCCTCGCGCAGCTGTTGGATGCCCTTGCCCAGAACATCGGGGTTCGACTCCAGGGGCATCCAACCGACGCCGTACTCGACCAGGCGAGCGACGTTGCCGGGGGTGAGCGCCCCGCCGATCCAGATCGGGATTCCGCCGGGCTGGAGCGGACGAGGCAGACACCAGAGCCTGTCGAATCGAACCGTCGGCGACCGGAAGGATGCCGGCGCCTGACGCCAGAGCACGCGGCAGGCGCGGAGCGTATCGTCCATGCGCGAGGTGCGGCCCGAAAAGGGAACCCCGGCGCCGTCGAACTCCTCGCGCTGCCAGCCCGTGCCGACACCCAGATCGAGTCGCCCCCGGGACAGGACATCGAGGCTCGCCAGGGTCTTGGCCAGGAGCAGGGCCGGACGCAGGGGCACGATCAGGATTCCGGTGCCCAGCCGAATCCGACGCGTCGCGCCAGCCATCGCCGCCAGGGTGGTGATGGGTTCGAGCCAGGGCTCTTCCCGGGGGAGCGGAAACTCGCCGTAGGGATACCGGTCGGTGCGTGTCCCGATCGCCAGGTGATCGGGCAAGACCAGCTGATCGACCCCCGCCTCGTCGGCGATCCGAGCGGCCTCCACCAGCGCGGCGAGGTCGTCGCCGAACAGGTGCGAGAGTCCGACGATCGTGACGGAGACTCCGATCCGGTCGCCCAACCGTCCTTCTCCCGCGTTCGAGTCTATGTTCTCAACTTTCTCGTATGGGTGGGAAGGCCTTGACTTGGCCGAGCTCCCAGTACCCGCGGAGGGCGCTGACCTTGCCCGCATCGTTCACGCGGTAGGTAAAGACCCCTTCGACCAACGTGACGAGTCCATTCTCCATCACCACGGTGATGGTTCCCACGTTTGCGATCTCGGGTCCCGCCGCGTAGGAGCGCTCGATGTTGAAGAGCACGCGGTTCGGTCCAATCTGCTTGTCCCAGAAGGCGGCGATCGCATCCTTGCCGCGATGCCCCCGGCCCTCGGGATCCAGCGGCGAGGAACCGATCGGGTCTTCGATGATCGCGTCGTCGGCGAAGTTGGCGACCCAGGCATCCTTATTCTTCTGGTGCACCGCGTCCATGGAGCGTCGGGCCGCCGCGCGCGCAGGGTGTTCATTCGACATGGGCCCTCCTTTCGACTGAAGTCGAGGCGGGATTATACCGATCCGCCGCCGGCCCTCGAAAACTCGCGACGCACGAAGAAGAGCGCCAGGACCGACAGCAGGTTCAGGACAGCGAAGGTCTGGAAGGCCAGGTCGTAGCTCCCGAAGCGATCGTGAACCCAGGCGGCGTAGATCGGACCGAGGGTCCCGCCGGGCAGGAGGGCCAGGATCAGCGCCCCGTAGATCGCGGCCATGAAGCGCAGGCCGAAGCAGTGGGTCAGGATCAAGGGGTAGACGACGTCCCGGGCGGCGACGGAGAAGCCGAAGACGAGGATGAACACGGGCAGTAGGGTCGGATGCGGGAGGAACAGCAGGAGCACCGAGCTGAGGGCGAGCAGGGCGTAGTCGACCAGGAGTGCGATCTTGTGGTGAATCCGGTCCGCGATCAGGCCCAGCACCACCTTGCTCACGAGGCCGAGTCCAATCGCGTTGCTGAAGTACGCCGTCGCTTCGCTGCGCGGCATGCCCTCGTCGGTCAGGAAGAGCACCAGGTGCTCGAGCATGCCGAGGAAGTAGAAGAAGAAGCTGAAGAGCGAGAACAGCAGGATCCAGAAGGTGCGGGTTCGCAACGCGCGCGACAGGTCCATGTCACCGGCGTTGCCCGCGGCCTCTCCGTCGGTCGCCGACACCGCGATTGGTTTCGGAGCCTCTCGCACCACCATCCACGCGATCGGCAGCAGGATCACGAACCCGGCGACGCCCATCCAGAAGAAGGCTTCGCGCCAGGAGCTGCGGTCCGCGACGGCCGCGGCAATCCGGGTGAGCCCGAACCCCGCGATGTTGGATCCGGTGTAGACGATGCCGAGGGCCAGGCCTCGGCTGCGGGTGATCCACTGAGATACGACCTGACCCACGGTGATGTCACCCAGACCGGTGATCGCGAGGCCCAGGATCATGATCACCACCGAAAAGTGCCAGAGCGACTGCATGCGGCTGAGCAGGAGGAAGGAGACTCCGAGCAACATCGCCGCAGGGGCGAGGATCCGCCGCGCTCCGAAGCGCACCGTCAAAAATCCCACCAGCGGGCTGGCCACTGCGATCACGAAGAGCTGCGGGGCCCGGGCCGACGAGAACATGGCTCGCGTCCAATCCAGCTCGACGATGATGTCCCGGGCCAGGGGCCCCAGGACGTATCCGAACCCGAGTCCCATCTGACACACCAGGCAGGCGAGCACCACCCCGAGTCCCCGGCCGCGTATGTCGCCGAGCACACTCGTCACCGCCGGATCGCTTCCACTGCCGATCGCACGGCGCGGATACTCGCAAAAGCCGGTGACGTCCGTCATGCTTTCGGCGATGTCGTTGGTGATCGCCGACGTATTTCGACGCAACGCGCGGCTGGTTCCGAACCGGATCGCCGCTTCGATGGGCGAGGCCACGCTCACCCACGCCGAGCTCAACGGGGCCGGCAACCGCCTCGCCAACGTGCTGCGAGGACTCGGCATCGACCGGGGCGATCGGGTCGCGTGCTGGGCGGATACCTCCCTGGACGTGCTTCCGCTATTCGCGGCGTTGGCCAAGCTGGGGGCGGTCTTCGCACCCTTGAACGCCCGCCTTGGCGCGGAGGCGACGGCGCCGGTAGCGGAGCTGGCCCGGGCCCGGCTGCTCGTCGCCGACTCCGCCCGCGCGGAGGCGGCGGAGGCGGTGGCAAAGGCTGCGGACATCTCCCTCCTGGCTCGCCTCGGGGGGGGACGGGGCCCCGGCGTCGACCTGTGCGATGCCGCGAAGGGCGCTTCGGCGAGCCCGGTTTCGACCCCCGAGCTCGACGAGCGCGACCCTCACGTGATCTTCTTCACCAGCGGCAGCACCGGCCGGCCCAAGGGCGTCATCCTCTCGAACCGCGCGAACTACCTCCGAACCTTCCAGGGGGTGTTCCGCGATCAGCCCGAACGCTCGGTCTGTATGTTTCCTCTCTTCCACATGGCCGCCTTCACCCTGGCTCTGGCCGCCTGGCAGACCCGGGGCGAGATCGTCTTCGTGAAGTCGGCCTCGGCCGAGGCGCTGCTGTCGGCGGTGGAGGCGCGTCGGGCCAATCGCCTCTACTGCATCCCCGCCATCTGGGCTCGCGTCCTCGACGCGGATTTCCGGGGCCGCAATCTCTCGAGTCTGCGGGAAATCGATACCGGCACCTCGGCGACACCGCCGGAATTGATCGCCGCACTCAAGGAGCGCTTCCCCGAAACGGTGACGCGCGTCTACTACGGATCCACCGAGTGCGGAGCCGGCACCGTGCTCTCCGATGCCGACGTCCTGCGCAAGCCCGGAAGCGTGGGCCCGGCGGCCCCGGGAGTCGACCTCCGGCTGACTGAAGCCGGCGAAATCTGCCTGCGCAGTGACTATCTGATGGATGGCTACTTCAACGACCCCGAGGCCACCGCGCAGGCCCTCGTCGACGGCTGGTACCACAGCGGTGACGTCGGCGCCCTCGACGACGAGGGCTTTCTCTCGATCGTCGGCCGCCTGGGCGACATCATCCGAACCGGCGGAGAATCGGTGGACCCCGCGGAGGTGGAGTCCGCCCTGAAGGACTGTCCGGGCATCGCCGAGGTGGCCGTCGTGGGCATTCCCGATTCCCAGTGGGGTGAGATCGTGTGCGCTGTTGTCGTGCCCGACGTGGGCTCCGCGGTCACCCTCGAAACACTCCAGGACCACTGCAACCAGCGCCTCGCCGGCTTCAAGAAGCCCCGGCGGCTGGAGTGGATGGACACCCTTCCGCGCACGGCGGCGACGCGTCAGGTTCAACGCGCGTTGCTGGTCGAACAGATCACGAGCCGCTCACTCACCTGAAGGAGAACCCGTGTACCAAGAGATCCTCTACGACGTGAACGACCCCATCGCGACCGTGACCCTGAACCGCCCCGATCGATTGAACGCGTGGACCAATCGCATGGGGGTCGAGGTGAAGCACGCGATGGCTGAGGCGGAGTCCGACCCCAAGGTGGTGGCGATCGTGCTGACCGGCGCCGGACGCGGCTTCTGTGCCGGTGCCGACATGCAGAATCTCAAGAACATCAGCGAGGGAGCCGGCGGCGGCCAGAAGATCAGCGCGCTGCCGGCGGATCCGGGCGATCCGTCCCTGGAGGGTTTCCGTCAGACCTACACCTACCTGATGTCGATTCGCAAGCCGGTGATCGCCGCGATTAACGGACCCTGCGCGGGCATGGCGTTTCCCATCGCCCTGGCCTGCGACGTGCGCTTCGCGTCAGACCGGGCGGTCTTCACCACCGCTTTTTCGCGGCGTGGACTGATCGCCGAGTGGGGTATCTCCTGGTTGCTGCCCCGACTGGTGGGAACGGCCCACGCTCTGGATCTTCTCTTCACCGGTCGCAAGTTCGATGCTGCAGAAGCCGAGCGCATTGGAATCGTCAACCGCGTGCTTCCCCACCACGAGCTTTCCAAGCACGTGGAGGAGTACATCCGGGAGATGGCGGCGAACTGCTCGCCCACGTCGCTCCAGATCATGAAGCGTCAGGTCTATCAGGCGCTGGAGGAGACCCTGGCCGAGGCCCACGCCAAGGCCGTACGGTTGATGACCGAGAGCTTCGGACGCGAGGATTTCGCGGAAGGCGTCACCTCCTACCTGGAGAAGCGTTCCCCAAAGTTCCCGCGCATCTGAAGAAGGTTCCCTGCGGTCGTTCGCGTCTTACCGAAGCGCGGCAGCGATATTGCCGCCATCGACCGTAACCACCACAGCGGTCGTGGCCTCGGCCCGGGCGAGGGTCACAAAGGACTGGGCCACGTCCTGCGCCAGGACTTCGCGTCCCAGCAGATTGCCCGACATGTATTCTCGCTCGCTCAATCCCCGCGCTTTGGAGCGGCTCCTCCAGCGAGACCATCGTCTGAAGCGGGGCCAGGCGAACCGCCGGGAGCCCCGCGGGCTCGATGTCGGCCATATCCCATCCGGAGCCCTTGACGCAGAGAACCTCCGTCGGTTCCCCCATCAGGTCGGGCATCACGGTCCTGACCGAGGGTTTGCCGCCCCCGTGCAGGACCAGCTTGGGTTCGACGCCCAGAAGCCGGCTGGTTTAGACGCGAAGCGCGAGATCTGCGTTGACCCGCTCGCGCCGATAGCGGCGGACGAATCCGCGGGCCTCCCGCTCCGATCGACGGTTCTTCATGGTTTCCCCAGATCGCTCGGCCGGGCTTACCCCTTCGCTCCCTGGGCAGCTTCGAGATGCGACACGATCTTGTTGGCCAGGTACTCGGCCGCGGGAAGCATGACGGGCTTCATCAGGGCGTTCACCATCGGCGCCATGGGGCCTCCGGGGTCGATGCGCAGACGGAAGGTGAGCTGGGTCATGCCCGGTCCGGGCTCCGCATCGGCAGTGTCGGCCCGCCGGGCTCGGCCTCCCCGCCCCAGAAAAACGCGAATCATCGCCTCGAGAAAGCGAAGCAGGCGGCTCTTCTGCGGGGTGGAACGGCTGGAATCCGTCGCGCGTTCGCCGGCGCGCTCCCGGTAGGGCTTCATCACGAACTCGCCATCCCCCCGCATCGGCTCGTTGAGGCCGACGAGCTCGAAACTGACCCGCTCGGGACCCGCCCACTCGGTGACGTGAACGCGAAACGTCAGCACCCGCGCGAGAACGCCCACGTCTCCCTTCAGGGTCCAGATCGAGTCGTTGTCGTTCTCCTTCTCGTGGCTCTGGTAGCCGCTCACGAAATCGGCCCAATGATCCACGTCCTTGACAAACTCCCAGATCGTCTCGATCGGAAGCTTCGCCGTGGTCGTGTATTCCGCTTCGGCCACGCCGGGGTCAGCCCTTGCCCGCCAGCTGGCGCCCGGCGATGTAGCCCCAGGTGATGGCCCGCATGTTCGAGCTCCCACTCTGGTAGCCCCCGCCCAGATCGCGCAACGCCGCCGAGTTCCCCACGGCGTAGAAGCCGGGAATCGCGTGACCTCGCTGGTGGACGACCTGCCCGTTCACGTCGGTCTTGAGGCCGTGAGAGTTGATCCCGACGCTCACGGGAACCAGGCGGACGCCGTAGTAGGGCGGCTTGTCGAGGGGACCCACGCAGGGGTTCTTGTAGCTCATGTCGCCCACGAGCCGGACCGACCAGGCGAAAGATCCGCGGCCGAAATCGGGATCCTCGCCGTTCTTGGCCGGGGGATTGAATCGCGCCAGGGTGCGCTCGAGTCCGTCGGCGTCGATCCCGAGCTTCTCCGCCAGCGCCCGGGGCGTATCCGCGGTCTCCACCAGCTCTTTCGGGAGCTCCTGGCCCGGCATGTAAGAGCCCAGCGGGTAACGGTCCCGGTAGTTCTGATCGAAGATCAGAGTCGGCGGGATGTTCGGCATCTGCTGGGTCTGGCCGTCCCAGCTTCTCAGCCGTGCCTGATAGTCCTTGTAGGTCGCCTCGTCGCAGAAACGTTCGCCCTTCCTGTTGACCCGGATCGCGTGGGGAACGCCGCACTCCCACGAGGCCCGGAAGAGAGGCTTCCCCTCGGCCTCTTCCCCCGGGATGTTGTAGCCGTAGAACATGGCGAGGTTCGTCGGCGGCACCGCGGCGATGGCCGCTCCGATTTCGCCCCCCATCACGATATTGTCGCCGTCGAGGTACGGCGGACAGGCCGAGTTCCAGTCGAGCATCGCCTCGTATTGCAGAGCCAACTCCTTGTTGTGGTCGTAACCGCCGATCGCGAGCACCACGCCGCGCCGGGCGCGGACGAAGAAGTCGCGGCCTTCGCGCTCGGCGCGCACGCCGATCACCGAGCCGTCCTCGGTGACGAGCTCGCGCACCGGCGTCTCGAGGTAGGCGGGGATCTCCCGGTCGATCATCGCCGCCTTGATGAAGTAGGCCATCATGCCGGGCCCGAAGCTCCGCTGGTCCTCGGAGATACGTTTCCCGATCAGCTCGTAGTCCCACTCGGTCACCCGGGCGAGGCCGCCCCAGGCATACATCTCCCTGTGCAGCACACCCGGCGGGATGTGGGGCGTCATCGGCCAGGTCTTGTCTTGCATCGCGCCCAGGGTCGAACCGTCGAAGAGCTCGACGGAGAGGTAACGGCCCCCCGAATGGGCCCCCTCCACCTTGGGGAAGTAGTAATCCGGAAGCCCTTCGACGGCGAGCCAGCGGACGCCGGCCTTCTGCTCCATGTACTCGATCGCGTCCTTGCAATTCGAGAGCAGCGTGTCCATCAGTTCGGGATCGGCGAAGCCCGCCGAGAGGAATTCGAAGTACTTCCGCCCGGCTTCGTCCGAGTCTTCGATCCCGAGTTCGCGCATCTTGTGATTGTTGGGAACGAAGACCTCGCCCCCTCCGTAGCCGCAGACACCGCCGAGCTTCGGTGCCTTCTCGAGGAC
This sequence comes from Myxococcales bacterium, assembly GCA_022571825.1. GTDB lineage: Bacteria > Myxococcota_A > UBA9160 > UBA9160 > SMWR01 > JACZXC01. The sequence continues at coordinate 8,595 of JACZXC010000002.1, forward strand.
CACGACGTCGCGTCCGAGGTCGCGGGCGACGATGGCCGCCGAAATGGCTCCCAGGCCCGAGCCCACCGCGACCACGTCGGTCTCCAGATCCCAGCTCGTGGGCTTTCCGGCCATGGCTCCACTCCTCGGGATGATTGAGAACGAGACGTATAGTATCGTAAGTGCGGGTCCCGGGAACGGCAAGACGAGACGGTTCCAACGGCATGAGCTCTGCAAGCGAGAATTCGGCGAGCGCGGGACGACCCCGCAGCGAGGAGGCCCACCGGGCCATTCTCGACGCCACCCTCGAGCTGCTGGTCGAAGTGGGATTCTCGGCGCTGACCGTCGAGGGCGTCGCGACCCGCGCGCGGGTGGGCAAGGCCACCATCTATCGCCGCTGGCCGTCGAAGTTGCCTCTGGTGATCGAAGCCTTCCGTGAACTTCCGCAGCTCGAGGAAGTCGACACGGGCAACCTCGTGGACGATCTCAAGAAGATGCTGCGGAGCTATCTCCAGTTGTTCCATTCGACGCCGCTCGGGACGGTGCTTCCGAGCCTGGCCGGGGAGCGCGCCCACGAGCCTCAGCTCTCGCAGCTCTTCGACCCCGTGGTCAAGGCCAGAAGCCAGCCCCTGGTGCGCGCCCTTCGGCGCGCCGTCAAGCGGGGTGAGCTTCTCGCCGACCTCGACCTCGAGCTGGCCGCCGACCTGATCGTCGGGCCGATCGCGGTGCGACTCTTCTTCAGCGGCGGTAAAGTGAGCCCGAAGATGGTCGGCCCGATGGTCGATCTCGCGCTGCGCGGCATCGCACCCGATCACGGGGCCCGCTGACCGCTGCCGCGCCTTTCGCCTCCGCCCCGCGGTGGCTCGGGTATTCTACTGGACGGCACCGCGGCGTTCGGATCCGCGGTGAAACCGTGAAACCGTGAAACCGTGAAACGGGTGGGGGGCGAAGGTGACCAATCTAGCCAGACGGGCGAGATCGCTGGGAATCGGCATCGCACTCTCGCTGCTCGTCGGCGCTTGTGCGCCTGTCGGAAGCGTGTCGTGGTGCGAGAAGCTGAAGGACACGCCCAAGGGCGACTGGAGCGCGAACCAGGCCTCGGATTTCGCGAGGCACTGCCTCTTCAGATAAGAGCCCCGACGCCGACCCGAGCGCCTAGGCGCCGGGCCCGTCCGATTCCCGTTCGAGGTCACTCAATCCAGTGAAACTCGCGCAGGAAACGCTGGAGTTCCTTGCTCTCGGCTGAGAGCGCCGGCATGTAGCTGCCCAGGTGCCGGCGCTTCCACCAAGCGTCGGTTTCGTCTTCGGGATCCGTGAACTCGTAGCGGTAGAGCTCGGCGCGAAGGAAGCGGGGCGGAGCCTCGGGAAACGGGTTCGACGCCAGCAGGCTCAGCGCCCCCGCGTCGTTGTGCAGAAGCTTCCAGCCCAGGTGAACGATCCGAGATTCCCGCTGGCGATCAGGGTCCACCCAGGACTCTTTTCAGCGAGAGGCGTAGCGCTCGCGCAGCTCGTGCTTGAGTATCTTTCCGGTGGGGTTTCGGGGCACCTCGTCCACGATCTCGAGCTGTTCCGGAATCTTCTGGACCATGAGGCCCTGATCCTTCAGGAAGCTCACCATTTCGCCGAATCCGAGGGGATCCTCGGACTCTGCGCAGGCCACCACGGCGCAAACGCGTTCGCCTCGGGCGGGGTCCGGGAGGCCGATCACCCCGACGTCTTCGACCTTGGGGTGCCGGTAGAGAAGATCCTCGACCTCCTTGGCGCTCACGTTCTCTCCCTTGCGGATGATGACGTCTTTCAGGCGCCCCGTGACCGCGATGCAGCCGTCCGCGTCGAGGGCGCCGAGGTCGCCGGTGCGAAAGAAGCCCTCGGCATCAAAGGCCTCGGCATCCAGAGACGCATCCAGGTATCCCCTGAAGAGCTGGGGGCCCTTGACCCGGATCTCGCCCTCTTCTCCCGTCGCCGCGGCGACGCCGTCCAGTTTGATGAGCTTGATCTGCACCGCCGGCGGATTCGCGCGGCCCTCGGTGTGGGCCAGGCTCGCATCGGTGTCCCGGGGCGATGCCATCGTCAGCACCGGACACTCGGTGAGACCGTAGCCCGAGACGATGCCCGCGCCTCCCATCTCCCGCTTCAGGTCGAAGTGAAGCTGCGGGGGTTTGGGCGCGCCCCCACCCGGAAAGCTGCGAACCTTCGGGAACAGCCGATCCCCGCCCCGCTCGCGCTGGGCCCGCTGAGCCGTCAGGTAGGCCTGATGGAACACGGTCCCCGCCGTGGCCTGGGTCACGCCGTGACGCGCCAGAACCTCAATGCTCGACTTCGGATCGAACGCCGAGATCACGATGTGAGCGCAGCCGCATAGCAGCCCGATCACGAGCCAACCGATCCCGCCGATGTGGGTGACCGGAAACACGAGGGCCACCCGATCATCGGCCCGCAGCTCGAGGCGCCCGCACATCGCCCGAAAACCGCTCATGATCGTCTGGTCCGTATGCAGCGCACCCTTGGGATCGGCGGTCGTGCCCGACGTGTAGAAGATCCAGCGAACCGGGGCGTCCTCCGGCGCGGTCGCGGGCGGCGGCGGGGGCAGGCTGGCGGGGTCGCCGTCGGGGAGCTTCCCGTCGACGACGAGCACCTCCAGCTCCTGGCGGTCCGACGCGATCTCGCGCGCCATCGAGGCGTGGTCGAAGCCCCGAAACACCGAAGGAACCGCCAGCAACCGCGCCTCGGTCTGGCGAGTGGCAAAGCCGACCTCGCGCTTGCGGTAGATCGGAAGGATCGGATTCTGGACCGCCCCGAGTCGCGCGAGCGCACCCGTCAGGATCATCGCGTCCAGTGTCGTGGGCAGCTGCCAAGACACCCGGGTGCCCTCGCCCACCCCCCGCTTCGCGAGCCCCGCCGCCGCCGCCTCGGCGGCCGCGCGGTACTCGCCGAAACGCAGCTCGCGGTCGGACTCGTCGACCCCGAAGAGCGCCTCCGGGGTCGCCCTTGACCGGCGCTCGATCAGCTCCCAGAGATTTCCGGCTTCGATCACGCGAGATGCACCCCGCGCACCCGCGCCCGTTCTCGCAGTTCGAACTTCTTGACCTTGCCCAGAGCGGTGGTCGGAAGTTCGTCGACGATCTCCACGATCCGCGGCACCTTGTAGTTTGCCATCTTCGCGCGGCACCATCGGATCACGGCCTCGGGCGTGAGTGTCTTCCCGGGCAGCGGAACCACCCAGGCCATCCCCACTTCACCCATGCGCTGGTCGGGCACACCGATCACGGCGGTCTGGGCGATCTCAGGGTGGGCGAACATCAGGTTCTCGATCTCGGCGGGGTAGCAGTTGAACCCGCCCGTGATGAACATGTCCTTGATGCGGTCGGTGATGCGCAGGTAGCCGCGATCATCCATCTCCGCGATGTCTCCGGTGTGAAGCCAGCCGTCGGCATCGATGACCTCGCGCGTCTCCTCCTCATCGTCGAAATAGCCCTGCATCACGTTGTAACCGCGGACCACCACTTCTCCGGGTTCTCCGCGCGGCACCTCCACGCCGTCGGGTGCGACGCAGCGCACCTCGACTCCGGGAATCGCGCGCCCCGAAGTCGTGGCGATCGTCTCGGGGTCGTCGTCGTAACGACACATGCTCACGATGCCGCAACACTCGGTGAGCCCGTAGCCGGTGATGATCGTCTCGAAGCCGAGCTCGTCGCGCATGCGATGGACGAGCTCGACGGGGGTCGGCGCCGCCCCGGTCACTGCCAGTCGCAGGCTCGACAGGTCGTGTCTCCCCCGATCCGGGTGGGCGAGGATCGACTGGTAGATCGCGGGGGGCCCGGGCAGAACGCTCACGCGTTCCTTCCCCACGCGTTCGAGCACGGCCGACACGTCGAAGACCCCGTGCGGAAGAATCGTGGCACCGCGCATGATCGAGGAGAGCCAGCCCGCCTTGTATCCGAAGGCGTGAAAGAACGGATTCACGATCAGGTAACGGTCGCCCTCGCGCAGACCGACGACTTCGGTCCAGGTGGCGAAGGCGCGAAGGTTCTGGACGTGGGTGGTCATCACGCCCTTCGGGTTTCCCGTGGTCCCGGAAGTGAACATGATGTCGGACAGATCGTCGGGGGCGACCGCCTCGGATCGCGCGCGCGCGGCGGACTCGGACACGGACTCTCCCCGCTTCTGGAACTCCGCCCACGGAATGCCCGACGCCGCCGCACCCCGCAAGAGCACGACCTGCTCCAGCTGGGGCAGATCCTCGCCGGCCAGGGAATCGGCGTAGTTCGTGCCCAGGAATTCCCCCACGGTACACAGGATTCGGGTCCTGCTCTTGCGCAGCACGTAGCCGGCCTCGGCGCGCTTGAAGCGGGTGTTCAGCGGAACCAGCACGGCGCCCGCCGATTGCAGTCCGATGGCGGCGAGAATCCACTCGTGAATGTTGGGGGCCCAGACGGCAACGCGGTCGCCGGGTTCGATACCGGCGGCGAGGAAAGCGCGTGCGGCGTGCAATCCGGCGCGGGCGAGCTCGGCGAAGCTGAGCGACACCGGACCGTCCTCGATTGCGCTGCGGTCGCCGTAGCGGCCGCCGGCGGTCCGCACCAGCAGCGGTATCGTCTGCTCGTCGACGGGGTCGGCGTCTTCTTGCATACGAATCGTGTCGTATCTTACCATCGCCGGTAGAATATCGTTCATCGACCTCGAGTTTTCCGATGCACCTAGGCTTCAGTGACGAAGACGAAGCGTTTCGCCGCGAATTCGCCGAATGGATCGCCGACCACCTGACGGGTGAGTTCGCGGTGCTCCGCGGTCGCGGCGGACCCGGCGACCAACACGCTCTGCTCGACGAACGCCGGGCCTGGGAGCGCGAGCTGGCCCGCGGGGGCTGGACCTGCGTCGGCTGGCCCCGGGAATATGGGGGTCGTGGCGCCACGCTGATGCAGCAGGTGGTGTTCCACGAAGAATACGCGGCGGCGGGCGGCCCGGGACGACTGGGCCTGATCGGCGAGGGAATGCTCGGCCCCACGATCCTCGCCTTCGGCAACGAGGAGCAGAAAAAGCGCTTCCTCCCGGGCATCGTGAAAGGAGAGGAAATCTGGTGCCAGGGATACTCGGAGCCCAACGCCGGTTCCGACCTCGCCAACGTGCAGACCCGCGCGCGCCTCGAAGACGATGAATGGCGGATCGATGGGCAGAAGGTCTGGACCTCCTGGGCCGAGTGGGCGGACTGGTGTTTCGTGCTCTGCCGCAGCAACCCGGACGCGCCGAAGCACAAGGGGCTGGCCTATCTGCTGGTTCCCATGGCGCAGCCCGGAATCGAGATCCGACCCATTCTTCAGATGACCGGCGACTCCGAGTTCAGCGAGGTCTTCTTCGATGGGGCACGGACCGCCGCCGAGAACATCGTGGGGCAGCCCGGGGACGGTTGGCGGGTCGCGATGGGGACGCTGTCCTTCGAGCGGGGGGCGCTTACCCTGGGCCAGCAGCTGAGCTTTCGCAACGAGCTCGATCAGGTGATCGAGATCGCGAAGCGGAACGGCGCGGCGGACGATCCGGTCATGCGTCAACGCCTCGCCGATGCGTGGATCGGACTCGAGATTATGCGCTATAACGCGCTGCGAATGCTCTCCAATACCGACGGGGCCGCGCTGAGCCGCGAGGCGATGATCACCAAGATTTTCTGGGCCAGCTGGCACCGCAATCTGGGTAAGCTCGCCATGGATGTGCTCGGCGCCGAGTCGGAAATCGCCGAAGCTGCGCCCTACGACCTCACCCGTCTCCAGCGATTGTTCCTTTTCACTCGAGCCGACACGATCTACGCCGGATCGAACGAAATCCAACGCAACATCATCGCCGAGCGCGCCCTGGGACTGCCCCGGGAGCCCCGGTGACGGCGACGATCCCGCCCTACCCCACCGGCCGAAACCTGCTCGCGGGAAAGACCGTGCTGGTGACCGCCGCGGCGGGAACCGGCATCGGCTTCGCCACGGCGCGACGCTGCGCCGAAGAAGGCGCCCGGGTCATGATCAGCGACATCCACGAGCGTCGACTGCTCGAGGCGACCGCCGAGCTCGAGAAGATCAGCGGCGAACGCCCGGCGAGCCAGCTCTGCGACGTCACGAGCGAAGACGAGGTGCAGGCGTTGATTCGCGGAGCGGTCTCGGCCCTGGGGCGAATCGACGTGCTCGTGAACAATGCGGGCCTCGGGGGTTTCGCCCCGCTGATCGAGATGACCGACGAGCAGTGGAGCCGGGTTCTCGACGTGACGCTGAACGGCACCTTTCGCATGACCCGCGCGGTTCTTCCCCACATGCTCGAACGGGGTGCGGGCTCCATCGTCAACAACGCCTCGGTGCTGGGCTGGCGCGCCCAGGCGGGCCAGGCGCACTACGCGGCCGCGAAGGCGGGGGTGATGGCGTTGACCCGATGCGCGGCCATGGAAGCTGCCGAGGCGGGGGTTCGCGTGAACGCCGTCGCGCCGAGCATCGCCCTGCACGAGCACCTGGCGAAGGTGACACCCCCGGGCCTTCTCGAGGAACTCACCGGTCGCGAGGCCTTCGGGCGTGCCGCCGAGCCTTGGGAAGTGGCCAACGTGATCGTGTTCCTGGCGAGCGACCTCTCCTCGTACATGACGGGAGAGGTGGTCGCCGTGAGCAACCAGCACCCCTAAATTCTCCCATCGCGGCGAGCAGGAGAAGATCCATGGCGACCGTCTTCGAGACCCCGGCCGAGCTGAAGGCCGCCGTCGGCAAACACCTCGGCTACAGCGACTGGCTCGAGATCAGCCAGGACCGCATCGACCGGTTCGCCGATGCCACCGGCGACCATCAATGGATCCACGTGGATCCCGAGCGCGCCAAGCAGGGGCCCTTCGGCGCCACCATCGCCCACGGCTACCTGACTCAGTCCCTCGTCAACCACTTCCTGCCCCAGATCATCGAGGTGCGCGGGATCTCCATGGGCATCAACTACGGAGCCGACCGCCTGCGCTTCCCCGCCCCTGTCCCCGTAAACTCCCGGATCCGCGGCGGCGCCGAGCTGCTCGAGGTGCAGGAGGTCAAGGGAACCATCCAGGCCAAGATACGTGTCACCGTCGAAATCCAGGGCAGCGAACGCCCCGCCTGCGTGATCGACACCATCAGCCGCTACTATCCGAAGCCGTAGTCCGTGATCGCGGTCCTACTGCTCGTGGGGTGCGTATTCGCGGGGGCAGCGCACGCCGCGGACCCGGGTCCGACTGCGGATTGGCCCTACACCGAAGGGGCGCCGGGCGGGGGACGCTACTCGCCCCTCACCGACATCCACACGGGGAATGTCCACCGCCTCGAGGTGGTGTGGACCTACCGACACGGAGACTACCGGAAGGGCCCGTTTCCGTACCAGATCAACAAGGGCACGGCGCAAGAGTCCACTCCCCTCGTCGTCGACGGGCGCCTGCTGTTGACGACGCCCAGCAACCGCGTGATCGCCCTGGACCCGGAAACCGGCCGCGAGCTGTGGACCTTCGACCCGGAAATCGACCTCTCGCGCATGTACGCCAACATGATCATCAACCGCGGCATTGCCTACTGGACCAGTCCTTCCAGTCAAAGGCCCTCGTGCCGGCAACGCGTATTCCTCGCCACCCTCGACATGCGGCTGATCGCGCTCGACGCCGCCACCGGAGTCCCTTGCGGCGACTTCGGCGAAGCGGGGACCGTCGACCTGCTCGACGGACTCGTTCCCGTGGCGGACACCTGGGAGATCAACGTCACATCGCCGCCCACGGTGGTGGGAGACGTCGTGATCGTGGGCTCGTCCATCGCCGACACGATCCGCCCCGAAGAGCCGCCGGGGGATGTGCGGGCCTTCGACGCCCACAGTGGGCGCCTGCTCTGGACTTTCCACACGATTCCCCATCCCGGCGAGGCGGGCTACGAGACCTGGGAGAGCGGCGCCGCGCGACGGACGGGAGCCGTCAACGTCTGGTCGACCATCACCGCCGATCTGGAACGCGGCTGGATCTTCCTTCCCGTGAGCACGCCGAGTCCAGACTTCTATGGCGGCGATCGTCCGGGCGCGAATCTCTTTTCGGACTCCGTGGTGGCGATCGAGGCGGCCACCGGCCGGCGCCTCTGGCACTTCCAGACCGTCCACCACGACCTCTGGGACTACGACCTGGCCGCTCCTCCGAACCTGGTTCGCATCCGTCGTGAGGAACGCGAGATCGACGCCGTGGCCCAGGTCACGAAGTCGGGATTCGTGTTCGTGCTCGACCGGGAATCCGGCACGCCGCTCTTCCCGGTGGAGGAGCGCCCGGTTCCCGCCAGCGACATTCCCAGCGAGCGCGCCTGGCCGACCCAGCCGGTTCCGGTCCGCCCCCCGCCACTCGTGCCCCAGCGGCTGACCGAAGCGGATCTCTACGCGCCGACCCCGAAGCACTGGGAGGCGTGTCGGAAGAAACTCGCCAGCCTGCGCAACGAGGGCCTGTTCACACCACCGAGCGAGGGCGGCAGCCTCCTGTATCCGTTTACCGCCGGCGGGGCGAACTGGTCCGGCGCCGGCTACGACCCCGCGCGAGGCTGGCTCTTCGTTCCGGTGAACAACCTCGCCCACGTGATTCACCTGACCAAGCTCTCCGCATCCAACGCGAGCCAGAGCCAGGCCAAGCCAATGCGCGGCGGGCTGCGCGGTCTGTGGTTCGCGATCACCGGGCGGGGCACGGGACATCGCTACTGGCTTTCCCCGATCCGAGGTCGAACGCTTTTTGAACACGATGGGATCCCCTGCAACGCGCCGCCCTGGGGCATGCTCGTCGCCGTCGACCTGAATGCCGGTGAGATCCGCTGGTCGGTTCCGACATCGAGCCGAGGGACGGGCCTCGGCGGACTGAATTTCGGCCCGCCCCTGGTAACGGCGGGAGGCCTCGTCTTCCACGCCGGAACCACCGAGCTGATGCTCCGGGCCCACAACGCGGCGACGGGAGCGGTGATCGCGACCTTCGAACTACCCGCCGGGCTGCACGCGGGGCCGATCACCTACAAGCTCCGTCCGGACGGCAAGCAGTTCCTGGTGATCGCCCCTGGCGGTCACGTCGGGGTCGGTTCGAAGCTCGGCGACTACGTGATCGGCTACGCGCTACCCGACTGATCGACCTAAATTCTGTTAGCGTATCCGCAGCGGGTCGATCCCACGAGAGCGACTCCAGTGGAGAATCGGCGCACAGAAACCCATGGTGGTGAATCGCGATGCGAAGTTCCAGATCGGGCAGGTAGTTCGCCACCGCTTCTACCCCTTCCGCGGCGTGGTGGTGGACGTGGATCCCACCTTTAGCAACACGGAAGAGTGGTGGAACTCGATTCCCGAGGACGTTCGCCCCCAAAAGGACCAGCCCTACTACCATCTGCTCGCGGAGAACGCGACCAGCCACTACACGGCCTACGTCTCGGAACAGAACCTGCTCTCCGACGAGACCGGCGACCCGATTCGACATCCGGAGGTGCGCGCGATCTTCGGAAGGCTCCGCGATGGTTTCTACACCCTCAAGCTCCACCGCTCTCACTGACCCTGAGCCTGACGCCGCATGCGGCACTTCCACGACACGACGATGCGTTCATTTGGGGGCTGAGATCGCGCCCGTCCGGGAGCCCGGAGTCCACCCCGCCGCAGTGGCCGCCGCCCTGCTCTGCGGCCTCGCCCTGACGGCCTGTGAACGGGGCCCGGGCTACGACGCGGACGGCCCGACCCGGCCCCACGTGGTATTGGTGGTGATCGATACCCTGCGCGCCGACCACCTGGGCGTCTACGGCTACCCGCGGAACACCTCGCCGCACATCGACGCTCTCGCCGCACGCGGCGTCGTCTTCCGGCGGGCGACGTCTCCGAGTTCCTGGACGCGCCCCGCCGTCGGTTCCCTCATGACCTCGCTCTACCCCACCGAGCACGCGGCCGTTTCGGCACAGCACGGCCTCGACCCGCAGGTCTCGACACTGGCCGAGCGCTTCCGCGCCGCCGGCTACCGCACCATCGGCGTCTGCGGAAACTTCGCACACATCACCGATCGGGCGGGCTTCGCGAGGGGCTTCGACCACTGGAGCAGCCCGAAGATCGTTGTCGACGAAAACAACGGGGATGCGATCTGGGCCGAGCGCAACTGGTGGGGCGTGCGCCACTCCCTCCGCGCGCTTACCGGTGCGGAGCTCAATCGCGAGGTCTTCCAGCGGATTCCACCGGCCCGAGAACGCCCGATCTTTCTGTACGTGCACTACATGGATCCGCACTCGGGCTATCTGCCACCATCGCCGTATCGGGAGCGTTTCCTGCGCGATCCCGAGTTCGACCGGGAGCAACCCGCGGCGACCTCGGATTGGGTGCGCGACACGGCGGCGGAGAAGGTCGCAATCGGCGAGCGCGGTCGCGAGCGGCTCCTGGACCTCTACGATGGCGAGATCGCCAGCGTGGATGCCGCCTTCGGCGAGCTGATGGCCCACCTCGAAGAGCGCGGCTACCCGGGAAATACGGTCTACGCCGTGGTGTCGGATCACGGCGAGGAGTTCGCCGAGCATGGCGGCTGGTTTCACGGATTGACTCTGTACCGGGAATCCCTGGCCGTGCCCCTCGTTCTCTTCGACTCCCGGGCCGATGCGGTCGGCGCCACCGTGGACACTCCCGTCGATCTCCTGGATCTGCCCACGACATTGATCGCACTGGCGGGACTGCGTCCGGATCCGAGAATGCGCGGGCGGGCCCTCGGGGCGGACGGGAGGTCGCCGGCCCCACGTCCTCTTCTCGCCGAGCTTCACCGCGACCCCCTCTTCGAGGGGGGAGTGCGACCGCGCAGCCACCGCTGGGCGTTTACGCGCTGGCCCTGGAAAGTGATCGTCCACCGGGCTCGCGAGGGCGAGTTCTTTCGGCTGGACCGAGACCCGGGCGAGCGCGAGGTCCTGGGTGTGGAGGATGGCGCCCCCGCCGAGCTATTCCGCGAGGGAAGAACACTCATCCGGAAAATCGTCGAGCCACGTCGGACCGACACCTTCGAGGCCCTGGGACCCGACGCGCGCGAAGCACTCGAAGCACTCGGCTACTTCCGGAGGGGCCAGACCCAGGGTCGCGCGGCCGATTGAACGCGATCTCTCCCGGCTAGGAGGCCGAGTCTTCCGGCTCGCGCGGCCTTCGGCCTTGCGGGCCTCCGCGCAGCGGTCTCAGCGACAGCGTTCAGCGAGCGTGGAAGTCGGCTCCTGGGCCGACTTCGCTCCCCTTGCTTCCAAAGGTGAACGGCGGCGGGTCCCTGCAAGACGGGCGAGCGCGAAGCCCGGCTAGACTAGGGGAACAGTCCGCGCCGGCGCTTGGCGTCGGCGATGCGCTCGATACCGCGGATGAGCGCGGCGGTGCGGAGGCTCACGCCTCGCCGATCGGCGATGCTCTCGACCTCGTGATAGGCGCGCTGGATCAGCTCGATCAGACGGTCGTTCACCTCCTTCTCGGTCCAGAAGAACTGCTGGAGCCCCTGGACCCACTCGAAGTACGAGACCGTCACGCCCCCCGCGTTGGCCAGGATGTCGGGGACGACGGTTATCCCGCGGCTGTCAAGGATCGCATCGGCATCGAGATCGGTGGGGCCATTTGCGGCTTCCACCAGCAGGTGGCACTGAAGTGCAGACGCGTTGCGCTTCGTGATTTGGTTCTGGATCGCCGCGGGGATGAGGATGTCGCAGGGCAGCTCGAGGAGCTCGGAGTTCGTGACGCCGTCGCCGTCGGGGAAACCGGAGAGGAACCGGTTCTCGCGGAGCCACGCGTCCACGCCGGCCAGGTTGAGTCCGCTGGCATTGTAGAGGCCGCCCTTCACGTCGGAGATCCCGACCACCTTCGCGCCCAGGGCACGGGCGAGGCGGGCCACCGTCCCGCCCACCTCTCCGTAGCCTTGGACGACCACTGCCGACTCTCCGAGCGAGAGGCCCAGCCGGCGGCCCGCCTCTACCGCGCACGCGATCGCGCCGCGCCCGGTGGCCTCGAGACGCCCCTCGGAGCCCCCGATCTCGATGGGTTTTCCGGTGACGACCCCGGGCACCGCATAGCCCTTCTGCTGGGAGTAGGTGTCCATGATCCAGGACATGACCTGACCGTCGGTGCCCAGGTCCGGCGCCGGGATATCCCGGTCGGGGCCGATCACCTCGATGATCTCCGACGTGAAGCGCCGCGTAATCCGCTGTAGCTCGGTGAGAGAGAGCGAGTTCGGATCGATGCGCACGCCCCCCTTGGCGCCTCCGAAGGGCAGGCCCATGATCGCGCACTTCCACGACATCCACATCGCGAGGGCGGTGACCTCCCCCAGGTTCACGTCCTCGTCGTACCGGATCCCGCCCTTGGTGGGGCCCATCGTGAGCAGGTGCTGCACCCGGTAGCCGAAAACCGTCTCCACCGTGTCGTAGTCGTCGCGGCGGAACGGAAACGAGACCACGTGAGCCCGCTGGGGGGTGCGCAGCCGCTCCCAGATGTTGGCGTCCAGGTTCATGATCTCGGCGGTCTGGTCGAGCTGACTCACCGCGAGCTGATACATGGGCGTGTCCCACTCGAGCTTCGACTTGGCGCGGACTACCCGTTCTCCGATCTCGTCGCGACGACTCTCGGACGTCATACCCCTCGATCCCCCGGCGGTGTCCCGACCCTATCATGACGTCGAGCACCGAGAGCGACAACCGGCGCGTGCTGGCTCCTTTCACCGCCGGCATGGTCAACGCCCTCCTTCACTCACAGATCTGAAACGGCGGGCCTAGGCTCTATCGACCCCCGCGGGTCGGGGGCTTGAGTCCGGCGCGTCACCGCCGAGCGAGCTTCGGTTTCATGTCGTTGTTCGAATGATGATCCGCGACGAGTGCGCGGCGGGTCAGCGGCGGCGGCGCCCCATCAGGCCGAGCCCCAGGAACCCGAGCCCGAGCAGGGCCGCGGTGCCCGGCTCGGGGACCAGGGGGCGTCCCTCGGTCCCGAACAGGGGGTCCACGTTGCCCACGCCCGTGAGCTTGTTGGTGGTCCCGTCGTAGACCAGCGTGCCCGTGGCCTGGTTCTGGATCCAGGCCCAGTTATTCGAGTCCTCGAAGCCGTCCCCGACACCGATACACGTCGGCGTTCCGGGCGGACCCGTGCACGTAGTGCCGTCCACGATCGAAAAGGAGGTGCCGTCCGGCGGGTTGAGTTCGATGCTGCTGATGATCCCGTCGAAGAGGTCCGCCGTCCCCACGACGTCTATGTTCGGGAAGGCATCGCCCACCGAGGAGAAGACGTTGGAGCCCAGCCCGTCGCCGGAGACGAAGCCGGAGACGAATGCCCAGTGCCCGGACACGTCGACGTTGCTGTTCGATGCGGCGCCGAAGTCCGAGAGAGCGTCGTCCGAACCGGCGCCGACGAGGCTCTCCGCGCTCACCGTGGAGCTGCTCAGGCTCAGGATGAGGTCGATTGGGCTCCCGCTCGAGAACGCGTCGAAGCTCACGCCCGCAAGCGCCTCCCCGATGGTCATGAGGCCGATCGAGTCGTTGTACGTGAGGGTGGTCGTGAGATTGCAGCTGCTCGTATCACAGAGTTCGTCGAACGTGAACTTGATGGTCACGTCCGGCAGGAAGCTGGGGTTGTCCCCGCCCAGGATCGGCAGCCCGGTGAAGTTGAATGTCTGGTTCGTCAGGGCGGTCGCCGTGATCGGGAACGAGAGGCAGGCGGATGCGAAGAGGGCTGCCGCCAAGGACCGGCCGCAGGCCGTCGAGTGCAGTCCCCACTTCGTCATGAGAAAACCCGTCATGAGAAAACTCCGTCGGCGTGGCGCACGCCCGATGGTGCTGGGCACACACCTCACTGCCGTCCCCTTCGGAGGACGCGAACACGAATCTGTTGGGGGAGATTCGCCCCTCCCCGGCCAACTCCAAGCGAAATAGAAGCAATTTTCGGGCCTAACGATCTGGTTTCGCTAACCCATTGGAATCGCAAAGATCCATTCTCACCCAAACGGGGGGGGCGGTCCGGTGGCAGGGAAAAGGATTCGCCCGAAGCAGAAATGTTTTTCCGAGGCGTGGCGAGCCATACCCGGGGGGAGGAGATCGGTGAAGACCCAGGATGGCCGTCGTCTTCGTCACGTGAGAGATCGCTGGCGGGTCGAGCGGCCCTTCGCGAGAACCGTTCTCGTCAGTTCGGTTCGGGCTTCGCAGCGCTCATGTACGCCGGCTTCTCGCCGCCGCCGTGCATGAGGATGCTGGCGCCGCTCACGTAGCTCGCCAGGGATGACACCAGAAAGAGGCACACGTCGCCGACGTCGCGGGGTTCGCCCATGCGGCCCAGGGGAACCGTGGCGCCCACGGCCCGAATGCCCTCCTCGTCGCCGTAATGAAGCTGCGACTGCTCGGTTCGGATCATTCCCGCCGTCACCGCGTTGACCCGCACCTTGGGCGCCCACTCGACCGCCAGCGTCTGGGTGAGACTGAGGAGTCCCGCCTTTGCGGCTCCGTAGGCGGCGGCACCGGGCGAGGGTCGGAGCGCGGAAACGCTCGCGATGTTGAGGATGACGCCGCCTTCGTCCTGCTTCTGCATCACCGCGTTCGCCTTCTGGGAAAAGTTCAGCGGCGCAATCAGATTCAGCCTCAGGATGGCCTCGGAAAACCGGGGCGAGGCGGTCGCCGCGTCGGCGGGGGGCGCCCCCCCGGCGTTGTTCACGAGGACGTCGAGGCGACCGAAGCGCTCGATCGCGAGATCGATCACGCCGTCGATCTGCGCGAGATCGCGAACGTCGGCCGCCACGAATACCGCCCTGCGACCGTCTCGTTCCGGCGGCGCCTCGGGCTGCTTGCGACCGCAGATCACGACCTCCGATCCGGCGCCGAGAAAGCGCTCGACCACCCCGCGTCCGACACCGCGGCTTCCGCCGGTTACGATCGCGACCTTCCCGGTCATGTCGAGTTCGGAGTTCACGTCTTACAATCCGATGTGTCGAGCCACCCGTTCGCGGTGGTAGGCGGGATCGCCGAGAAAGATCTCCGTGGAACGGGCGCGTTTGAAATAGAGGTGCAGGTCGTACTCCCAGGTGAATCCCACTCCGCCGTGAACCTGAATGCTCTCGGCGGCGCAGTGGAAGTACGCCTCGGAGCAGGCCACCTTCGCGAGGGAAGCCACGGTGGAAAGATCCTCTCGTCCTTCGGCGGCCACACAGGCGGCGTAGTAGCTGGCCGAGCGCGCGGACTCCACCGCAATCATCATGTCCGCGCAGATGTGTTTGATGGCCTGGAAGGAGCCGATGGGCCGGCCGAACTGGACGCGTTGCTTGGCGTACGCGACCGACAGATCCAGACACCGCTGGGCACCCCCCACCTGTTCCGCGGAAAGGGCGACGGCAGCGAGATCGAGGGTCCGCCCCAGGGCGCTCCAGCCTCGACCTTCCGTGCCCATCAGGGCCGAGGCGGGTACCCGAACGTCGCGCAGCACGATTTCGGACTGGCGACGGGTCTGGTCCATGGTCGGAAGCGCTCGTCGCTCGAGTCCCGGGGTGTCGGGAGTGACGATGAACAAGCTCACCCCATCCTCACCGGTGCTGCCCTCCCGACGGGCGGCAATGATGAACAGATCCGCGCAGTGGCCGTCGAGAACGAAGCGCTTGGCTCCGCGGAGAACGAACCCATCGCCCTCCCGTCGGGCGAGGGCCCGGATGCCCGTCGCCCCCCAGGCGCCGCCGGCCTCGGTCCAGGCCAGCGAGATCCGGGTCCGGCCCTCGGCAACCGCCGGCAGATGCTCTCGCTTCTGCGCGTCGGTGCCGGCGGCCAGCAGGGCGGTTCCGCCGAGACACACGGTGGAGAAGAAGGGCGCACACAGCAGGGCGCTGCCCATCTCCTCCAACAACGCCACCAACTCCACCGGGCCGAGGCCCAGGCCTCCGTATTCCTCGGGAATCACCACCGCGGGCCACCCGACCTCGGTGGCGATGCGCCTCCAGACCTCCGGGTCGTAGCCGAGATCGCTCTCCATGGCGCGCCGCACCTGTTCCGGGGAGGAGTGCTCGGCGAGAAATCCCCGAGCGGACTCCCGGAGCTCTTCCTGCTCCTGGGTGAACGCGAAGTGCATGGATCAGGATCCGTAGACCTTCTGCGGAGCGAGGGCCTTCCCCAGCAGGTCGTGGACAGCGGCCCCCACCTGGTCGGGCTGCCAGCGCCGTCCGCCTTCGATCTTCGGACCCTCGCGCCAACCGTCGGCCACGCTGAGGGTTCCCCCGGCGAGCTCGAAGACCCGGCCCGTCACGTCCTTCGACTCGGCGCTGCCGAGCCAGACCACCAGGGGCGCGATGTTCGCCGGATCCATGGCGTCGAAACCCTCCTCGGGCTTCTTCATCATTTCGGCGAACACCTGCTCGGTCATTCGGGTACGGGCCGACGGGGCGATGGCGTTGGCGGTGATGCCGTAGCGACCCAGCTCGGCGGCCTGCACCAGGGTGAGCGCGGCAATCCCCGCCTTGGCCGCCGAGTAGGCGCTCTGGCCGACGCTTCCCTGCAGCCCCGCGCCGGAGCTGGTGTTGATGATGCGAGCATCGACGGGCTCGCCGGACTTGGACCGCTGGCGCCAGTAGGCGGCGGCATGACGGGAGACCAGGAAGTGTCCCCTCAGGTGGACCCGGATCACCGCGTCCCATTCCTCTTCGGAAGTGCTGACGAACATGCGATCGCGCACGATACCGGCATTGTTGACCACGACGTCGAGCCCACCGAATCGGTCGACGGCGGTTTTTACCAGGTCGCGGACCTGGGCCGAGTCGGCGACATCGGCCCCATCAGCCACCGCCTCGCCGCCCAGGTCTCGGATCTCTTCCACCACCTGGTCCGCCGGCGCGGCGGATCCCCCTTCGCCGCCAAGCGAGACGCCCAGGTCGTTGACCACGACCTTCGCTCCCTGGCGCGCAAATTCGACGGCGTGCGCGCGACCGATGCCGGCTCCCGCGCCGGTGATGATGACCACTCGTCCGTCACACAATTTCACTTTTTAGGCTCCGCTCGCTGCGTCTCGCTGTTGGCCCTGATCCGAGATTGGAAAGGGGCGTCGGATGCGGCGAGGGGGGCGGCGGCGAAGTAAAGCGCAGCCCCCGTCGCGCCTGTCGAGGGGTACGTTGACGCCACTCGCGTGACGACTGGCCGGGGCCATCCGGTACCGGCGAGCCATGAGCCGAAGCCCCCCTCGCCGCATCTGGGGGCGTTCCCCAACCTACGCAATGCCGCATCGAGATCAGCCGAGCCGTTCGAGGATCGTGACGTTGGCCTGGCCGCCGCCTTCGCACATCGTCTGGAGGCCCCAGCGTCCACCGGTGCGCTCGAGTTCGTTGAGCAGCGTGGTCATGAGACGCGTACCCGTACAGCCGATCGGGTGCCCCAGTGCGATCGCGCCGCCGTTTACATTGACCCGGGCCAGGTCGGCCCCGGTCTCCTTCTGCCAGGCGAGCACGACCGGGGCAAAGGCCTCGTTGATCTCGATCAGATCGATTTCATCGAGCTGCATCCCAGTCTTCTCGAGTGCGTAGCGCGTGGCGGGGATCGGCGCCGTCAGCATGAAGATCGGATCCGCGCCCCGCACGCTGATGTGGTGAACGCGTGCCCGAGGCGTCAGCCCGTGCTCCTTCACGGCCCGCTCGGATGCCACGAGCATGCAGGATGCGCCGTCGGAGAGTTGACTGGCTACGGCGGCGGTCAGACGTCCCCCCTCTTCCAGAGGCTGCAAACGGGCCATCTTCTCGAGGGTCGTGTCGCGCCGCGGTCCCTCGTCGGTCGCGACCTCGCCGTAGGCGACGATCTCGTTGTCGAAGCGTCCCTCATCGATCGCACGAATCGCGCGCCGGTGGCTCTCCAAGGCGAACTCCTCCATGTCCTTCCGCGACACGTCCCACTTCTCGGCGATCATTTCGGCACCGCGAAACTGCGAGACTTCCTGGGTTCCGTAGCGCTCGACCCAGCCCTTCGAGCCGCTGAAGGGATCCGAAAAGCCCAGGGGCTCGGCCAGGGTCATCGCAGACGAAATCGGAATCTGGCTCATGTTCTGAACGCCCCCGGCGACGATCAGATCGTTCGTCCCGCTCATCACCGCCTGCGCCGCGAAGTGCACCGACTGCTGAGACGAGCCGCATTGGCGATCGATGGTGACACCCGGCACTTGGTCGGGAAGCCCCGCTGCCAGCCAGCAGGTCCGCGCGATATCGCCGGCCTGGGGGCCCAGCGTGTCACAGCAGCCGAAGATGACGTCTTCGACGGCATGGGGATCGATACCGGTCCGTTGTATCAGCGCCTGGATGACATGGGCGCCGAGGTCCGCCGAATGTGCCTGGGAGAGCCCCCCGCCCCGCTTGCCCACGGGGGTGCGCACCGCATCGATGATGTATGCCTCTGCCATTCAGATTTCTCCCGCGTCCGCTCGAAACGTCTCACCCGGGCCGATCCCGACGCCGGGCTCCAGAATCACATCGGCAACCCGCTTGCGGTGGAAGCAGCCGAGGCCCCAGGCCTGCTCCAGCGACCAGGCGCGCCGCATCCAGATGTGGAGGTCCTGCTCCCAGGTGTAGCCGATCGCGCCGTGAACCTGGAGCGCCACCCGGCCGGCGCGGACCGCCGTTTCGCACGCCGCCGCCTTGGCCATCGAAACATGCAGTCCCCGGCGTGCGCCCGAACGTGCCACTGAATGGGCCGCCCGGTATACCAGGGGCCGCGCGTATTCGAGCCGAACCTGCACGTCGGCCAGCATGTGCTTGACCGCCTGGAACGAGCCGATGGGCTTTCCGAACTGTTCGCGCTGGCGCGCGTAGGCCACCGCCATCTCGACCAACCGCTCGGTCACCCCGAGCGCCTGGGCGGCACAGCCCAGGGCCCCTCGTTCGAGAGCGGCCGCCAGCAGATCGCGGCTCCTGGTTCCGGTTGCGACGCGCGTGGCGCGGGAGGGATTCCATTCGACGCTGAAGATTCGACGCGAGGGGTCGTTTGTGACCTGGCGCGTCAGGCGGGCTTCGTCGCGGGGTACTGCGTGAAGTTCGTCTGCGTGGGTGAGCAAAAGCAGCTGGGCCACGTGGGCATCACTGACGAAGGAACTGACCGGATGACCGACGGCGAGGATCGCCTCGCCAACGGCCACCGCCTTGAGCCACTGGTCGCAGAGCTCCCGGTTGTCGAGGCCAACGATCAGAGGAACACCGACGGCGGCGGTGGCGATCAATGGCTCCGCCAGCGCAGCGCGTCCGGCCTCCTCGAGCAGCAGGACGAAATCGATCTCGTCCATCCCCATGCCCTCGTGGGCCCGGGGCACCCGCAGCCCGCAAATACCGAGCTCCGCCAGCTTCTTCCACAGCGACCGAGACCGTCCGGTTTCGGTCGCCCACAGCTCACGCACTCGTCCGGGCGTGCACTCCTTCTCCAGAAAGTCGCGCATGGCCCGCTGAAACAGCAGCTGGTCTTCACTGAAGTCGAAGTGCATGCTTCAGCCCCTCGGAAGGCCGAGGATCCGCTCCGCAACCACGTTGCGCTGGATCTCGTTGGTGCCGGCGTAGATGGGTCCGGACAGGGCGAACAGGAAGCCGTCCAGCCAACCGCCCACACCACCGGCGGCCGGCGCCTCGGGCAGCAGCTCCGCGCGCTCACCCAGGATGCCGAGTGCCGTCTCGTGCATCGTGAGGTCGAGCTCAGACCAGAAGATCTTGTTCAGACTCGCCTCGCTGCCGATCGCCCCGCCCCCCATCAGCCGCGAAACGGTCCGGTAGGTCTCCAGGGTGTACGCCTCGGCATCGATCCAGCTGCGAACCACCGCCTCGCGCAGAACCGGGTCGCACGCCTCGGCATTCTCACGGTACAGCTCGACCAGCCTGCGAGCGGTGGCCTGGAAGCGCGCCGGACTGCGCAGCATCAGACCTCGTTCGAAGCCGGCCGTCGCCATGGCGACCTTCCAGCCCTGATTCTCCTGGCCGAGTCGATGGGAGACCGGAACCCGAGCGCCGTCGAAGAAGATCTCGGCGAAGCCCGCCTCCCCATCGAGCTGTTCGATGGGGCGGACCGTGACGCCGGCGGTGTCCAGCGGAACCAGGACCAAGCTGAGACCGCGATGGCGTTCCGAGCCGGGGTCGGTCCGAAACAGGCCGAACAGCCAGTCCGCGTAGGCGCCCCGGGAGGCCCAGGTCTTCTGGCCGTTGATGACGTAGTGATCTCCGTCGCGGAGCGCCGTGGCCCCAATCGCCGCCATGTCGCTTCCGGCGTTGGGCTCGGACCATCCCTGGGCCCAGACTTCCTCGCTCGACGCCATCTTGGGCAGAAAACGCCGCTTCTGCTCCTCGGTGCCGTACTCCATGATGGTGGGTCCCAGCAGAAAGATCCCGTTCTGGTTGACTCTCCCCGGAGCGCCGGCGCGGTAGTACTCCTCTTCAAAGATGAGCCACTCGAGTAGATCCGCTCCGCGGCCACCGTACTC
>JACZXC010000106.1 GCA_022571825.1 Myxococcales bacterium
CCAGTCAGGAGCTTTCCGGAGGGGTCGATGAGGTGGACCTCGCCAACGCCGAGGCGCCGCACGTCCGCCTCGATCTCGGCGCGGTCGCCCACGACCACCCAGGTCAGCTTCGAGGGGTGCAGCAGCTGCTGGGCCGCCGCCTCGACCTGCGCGAGGTCGAGGGCGCGCACCTGGTCCGCGTAGCCGTCCCAGAAGTCGTCCCCGTAGCCGAACCGCACGATCGCCTCGATGGAGTCCATCACCTTCCCCGCGGTCTCCCAGCGCCCCGGCAACGTGAGGGTCTTCTGGTCGAC
This sequence comes from Myxococcales bacterium, assembly GCA_022571825.1. Classification (GTDB taxonomy): domain Bacteria; phylum Myxococcota_A; class UBA9160; order UBA9160; family SMWR01; genus JACZXC01. The sequence goes on from JACZXC010000106.1 coordinate 294, forward strand.
GGCGCGGGAGATCTCGTCCTGGGTGGGCGGGCGCAGATCGAGGATGTCGGAGATCTCCTTCTGGATCTCGGCCATGGACTGCCAGGTCTTGTCGGTCTGGACCGGGGCGTACGCCATGAAGAGGCGCTGGCCCCGCGCATCCTTGAGCAGCGTGCGGGCGCCGTAGGACCAGTGCTTGTCCTCGCGCAGGTTCATGTTGAGGCGCGCCGAGAAGCTTCCGCCGAGCACTTCGTTGACGCCCTCGATGGCGATCTCGTTCGGGTTGGCCTTGGGCGGTGCGATCTGACCGGCCACGATGATCGACTGTTGCGATCCCGGCCGATCCATCAGGAAGACCTCGCTCTTCTCGCGATGGCTGACCTCGCCGATGTTCTTCTTCGGAACGTCGCCGGGCTTCCACTTCGAGAAGAGCTTCTCGAGGACGGGAACCACGGTCGTCAGCTTCGTGTCTCCCACGACGACCAGCGTGGCGTTGTTGGGCACGAACCAGGTCTCGTAAAATTCCCGCAGGTCCCCGCGCGTGAGCGCGGCAACTGCCTCCTCGCTGCCCGTGCCCGAAAAGGGAATGGCGTAGGCGTGGCCGTCGCCGTAGACGAGCTTCGGAAAGACCCGGAGCGCCATCTGGAAGGGCGTCGCCTTCTCCCGCGCGATCTTCGCGAGGGTCTGCCTCTGGAGCCGCTCGAATTCGGATGCGTCGAAGGCGGGATGGAGGATCACGTCGGCGTAGATGTCGAGCGATTCTTCGAGGTTCTCCTTCAGCGCGGACAGGCTCACGATCGAGAGGTCCAGGTTCGATCCGGTGGACAGCTCGGCGCCGAGCTGCGCCAGCTCTTCGCTGATCCCGAGGGCCGAGCGCTTGGAGGTGCCTTCGTCGAGCACGTCGAGGGTGAGGCCCGCCGTGCCCTCCAACGCGAACTGATCCGCTGCAAAGCCGGCGTCCACCAGCAGGCGGAAGTTCACCACGGGAACGGCCTCGTGCTCGGCCACGATCACCTTCAGGCCGTTCTTCAGGGTGACGCGCTGAAGCTTCGGAAAGTGGACCTCGGGCCAGGTATCGATCTCCGGCAGACCGCTCCGGTCGACGTCGCTCTCCGTCGTCGAGTACACAGCCGTGGGGTGCACTTCGAGGATGTACGCGCCGTCGGAGAGCCAACGTTGGCTGGCCTGCTGGAGGTCGCGCCGCGTCGCCGATGCAATGCGAGCCTGGCTCTCCTTGTACCCGTCGGGGCTGCCGAGGTAGACCTGGCTCCGCGCCAGGATGTCCGACTTGCCGCCGAAGCCGCCAATGCGCTCGATGCCGCGGATGAACGCGGCGCGATGCTCCGTCCCGACCCGCGCCGTCTCCTGCTTGGTAGGGCCGTCGGCCAGAAAGCCGGCCAACTCTTCGTCGAGGGCGCGTTCGACCTCTCCCAGGTCCTGGCCCGGCAACGCCGTGGCCCAAACCACGAACAATCCGCCGAGCTCGCGAAGCCATACGAAGGCCGTCACGTCCGACGCGATCTGGTCCCGGTAGACCAGGCGCCTGTAGAGCCGCGACGTCTTGCCCGCGCCGAGCACGCTGCTCGCGAGGTCGAGGTAGTCTCCGTCGGCGCTGCCGATCCCGGGAATGTTCCAGGCCTTGATGATCCGGGACTGCGGGACCGAGTCCCGCGTCAGGTAGCGACGGGTGCCCGTGCGCTTGGCGATCCAGTCGGTCTGCTGGTTCACCGGCGGGCCCGCCGGGATATCGCCAAAGTAGCGGACGACCTTCTCGCGAACGGTCTTCGTATCGACGTCACCCGCGATCGCGATCACGGCGTTGGCGGCGCCGTAATAGCTCTTGAACCACTCCTTCACGTCGTCGAGCGTTGCGGCCTCGAGGTCTTCCATCGAGCCGATCGTCGACCACGAGTAGGGGTGACCCTTCGGGTAGGTGTTCTCGACCAGCTGTCTGAAGACCTTGCCGTAGGGCTGGTCCTCGCCCTGGCGCTTCTCGTTCTGGACGACGCCGCGCTGCTCGTCGAGGCGCTCCTGGCTGATGGCGCCGAGTAGGTGGCCCATGCGGTCGGACTCCATCCAGAGCGCCAGGTCGAGTGCGGTCGTGGGGACGTTTTGAAAGTAATTGGTGCGGTCGCTGCTGGTGGTGCCGTTCATGTCCGTGGCGCCCACCCGGTCGAAGGGGCCGAAGTAGTCGTCGTCGTAGTTCTCGCTGCCGTTGAACATCAGGTGCTCGAAGAGGTGGGCGAAGCCGGTCTTGCCCGGCACCTCGTTCTTCGACCCGACGTGGTACCAGACATTGACGGCGACGATCGGCGCCTTGGGGTCTTCGTGGACGATCAGGGTGAGGCCGTTGTCGAGGACGAAGCGGGTGTAGGGAATGTCGATCGGCGCCGGAGCGCCGGCGGCTCTGGCCACGAGCGGGGCGACCCCGAGCAGCAGGGCGGTCACCAGCGCGTCGAAGAGCCGGCTCGTTCTCATGCGGATGATCCTCGGGTGGAATTCGGTGCGACATGGGGACGCGATGGGATCTGAGCCGTCCCAACAGACCTGGCTTCGAGACGGCATACACCCGGATGGGTAGGGCGCTGAGCGGGTATCCTGTCGAGCGGGGTTCCGCGGCTTCCTTGAAGAGCTCGGCTTCGAACCGACATGAGCCTTCGTGCCTCAGTCGCCCGGCGCGTCTCCGTCCGCCGCATCGGGCACCGCGTTCGCCTCGTGGATGGATACCCAGACGGGTTTCAAGCCCCCATAGCCCCGGAGTCCCCAGCCCTCGCCGGTGGTGGTGTCGTGCCGGAGCAGCAGCGGCCCTGCCCGACGAAGTTTGTGCAGCACGAACTGGTAGCGACCGACTTCGGCGTCGGCCCCGCCCTGGAACCCGCTGGCAACCAACAGGATCAGGCAGACCAGAATCAGGGAAAGAACCATCTTCGTGTAGGCATTGGCATCCATCATCGGGCTCCCTGCGCAGATTCGGACGGCCCCTCACCGGCGACCTGCGAGCCGGAAGACAGGGCTTCGGTGACGAGGCTCGGCTCGGGAGGGCCTTTTGACCCGGCCGATCCCGGCTCGGGTACGCCTTGCGCTGCCGCACCGGAACCCTCCGCCGGAGCCGGCTCCTCGGAGACGGCCTCTTCGACGTCTGCCTCGGCGAGGGGATCCGGGTAGACGAACCAGTGGGCATCCGGGTCCAGCACGTCGTCGGCTCTCCAGAGGTCGCCGGTGACGGTGTCCATTCGGATGAGGATCGATTTCATGCCGGATCGCATGCTCAGGGCCAGATAGCGGCCGGGCGCGGCCCCGGAGGTGGGACGCCCGCTCGCGGCGATGCTCCCCCGCACCACCAGCAACCCCAAGCACAGCAGGATCCCGGTCAGCAGCAGGCGAGTGGTCAAGTCATTCTGCATGGGGTCTCTCCTCGAATTCTCGCGCCCGGTGTGGACAACCGCCCGCTCTTCCGCGATGCCCCGGGCGGGCTCGCCGGGTCGTCAGGGCTCCCGAACCGGTTGTCCCGCTTCGTAACGCTCGAGATTGCTCTCGAAGCTAGCGATTACCTGATCCGATATCTCGCGGTTTCGGAGGATGGCGATCGCCCGCCGTGAAGTCTCGATCGCCTGGTCGAACTCTCCGACCTCCGCGTGGGCCGCGGCCAGGGTATCCAGATAATTCGGTTGGGTGCCGCCCTCGGCTTCGATGATCTCGCGGGCGATCTTCACCGCTCGCGCGCCATCGCGAAAACGCTCCTCGTGACAGGTGGCCAGGGCGTAGGCGTAGTCGTTCCGGAAACCCTCCCGCACCTCGCCTTGGCATCGGGAGATTCCGGCATCGAGAAGCGCGAACTGCTCGGCATAGCGCTGTTCCGCGGCCAGAAGGTTGGCCAACTCGACCCGCGGACCCAGACGGCAGGGCTCCAGGTCGACGGCCTCGCGCAGCACGGGCCCCGCCTCGGCCACCTCGCCTTTCGCCCGGAGCCTGGAGCCGAGCAGGAAATAAAAATCGCCGAAGCCGGGATCCAACTGGATCCCTCGACGCAGGAGAGGAATCGCTTGATCGTCTCGGTCGAGCCCGAGGAGGGCCCGGATCAGGCCATAGAGCACGGCGGTGCTCTCCGGATGCTCCTTCCAGAGCCCGCCGAAAGTCTTGGCGGCCGAATCGTAGCGCCGGAGCTTCATGTCCCCCTGAGCTCGGCTCATGCGAACGATCGCGTCGGTCAGGGAGACCGGGTCGGCGCCTGCGAGGGTGAGTGTCGCCGCTTCGTCCTCGATGGGTACCACCGTGGTCGCGCCCGCGTATCCCAGCGCGGCCAGCTGGGCCAGGGTCTCCCGATCGATCGGCACCTCGGCACCTTCGGGTCGAGGGGGCGCCTCCGCGATCAGTTGATGCAGCCGGGACCGGAGCTGGTCCACGAGTTCCGGACGTCGCGAAGCCAGGTTGTCCCGCTCCCGGGGGTCCGCCCGAACGTCGAAGAGCTCCGGTTCTACCTTGTGTATGTACTTCCAGTCCCCATCCCGCACGAAGCGCAGGATCGCGCTCCCGAACGTGGTCCGGAATTCGATCGACTCTCCATAGCCGGTCAGCGCCAGGTCGGAGCGGTCTCCCGCGAGCAGAGCCCGCAGCGAAACGCCCTGGGCCTCGGCCAGCGGCGGCACGCCGACCAGATCCAGGATCGTCGGCGCGATGTCAATGATGCGCACGAGAGACGTCACCACCCGGCCCCGCGCAACCGCATCCGCTCCCCAGAAGATCAAGGGCACCCGCATCGTGCCGTCGTAGACGAAAAACGAATGCGAATGCTCGCCGTGCTCGCCGAGGCCCTCGCCGTGGTCGGCGGTGATCACCACCAGCGTCTGGTCGCGCAGTCCGAGGCGGACGAGCTCCGACGCGATCCGGCCCACGTTGTGGTCGATGAAGCGGATCTCTGCGTGATAGGGGCTCTCGGGGACCTGCTGAAGGTAGAGCTGAGGCGGAAGGTGGGGCCGGTGGGCATCGAAGTAGTGAAGCCACAGAAAGAACGGGCGGTCGCGCCCGGCCCGGAGAAACTCGAGGCCCCGTCGGGTGATGTCATCCGCCGCCCTCTCGATGAATTCCTGGGGCTCTGGCCCGGTCGGCCCTGGGATCGTGGCGAACTTTCGGACGACGTCGTAGGCGTCGAGATCGCGGTAGTGATCGAAACCCTGATCGAGCTGGGTCCGACTCCCGATCACCGGCGCGGCGATCTCGGCCGCGGTCTGGTAGCCGTACCGCCCCAGCGCCTCAGCCAGGGTCTCGTTGCCCGCGGCCAGCACGTAGCCCATGTTTGAGCGCACGCCGTGGGCGTAGGGCTGCTTTCCGGTGAGGATCGAAGCGTGGGCCGGGAGGGTACTGGGCGCGGACGTCACCACCTGGTCAAAGCGCACCCCCTCGGTCGCCAGTCGGTCGATCTGGGGAGAGGCCGCCAGCGGCTGTCCGTAGCATCCGAGCGCGTCGGCGCGGGTGGTGTCCAGGGTGATCAGCAGCACATTGAGGGGGGCCGAAGCGGCTGCGCCACGGCCCGCCGGGCCCGATCGGTCCGACTCCCCGCCACAGCCGGCGACGCTGGCGCCGCTGGCGCCGCTGGCGACTAGCAGGATCAGCCCGAGCCGGGCGGCGGAGCCCGACGTCCGGCCCGATCGATGCGTCCGAACGCCCGTCCGCAGAAATTTGCCACCGTGGGTCACCGACCCACGCATCGATCGCACCGCACGCCGTTGACGCGCCATTCGTCTCCTGGTCGCAGGCCAACGCGAGGCCCTACAATAGTGGATCATGCGAATGATCTGGATGCTCACTTCGTGCGCCTCTCTCCTCGCACTGCTCACAGCTTCCGGGGCGCTGGCCGACGGGCGACCGCGGACGGCCGATCCGCACCGGCCCGCCATGCGAGTGATTCGCGCCTGGGACGAGACCGTCGGGCCCGGAGCAGGCGCCCCGAAGCGTCGCGTGGAGCTCGTCTTCGACACCCGACAAGGGGTCCTGCGCCGGCGGGTTCGCGACCCAAGCGGTCACCTGATCTCCGATCGGCGCGTGACTGGCCACCCCCGGCCCTCGCCCGAGGAGATCCGTGAAGCCTTCGATCGAGTCCGCCGGGATCGGGAGCTCGGCCCCCTGCTGCGGAGATCACGCGGCCACCTGGATGGCGGCTTCCTTCTCGCGGAGGCGGCGGGCGAGCCCTGCGGACCGGGCTCGCGCTGCCTCCAGGTCTTCCTGCTTTCCGAATCCCGAAGGGAGCTGATCCGTTGGGCCATCGTCGACCTGGTTTCCGGACGAATCGCCTATCGGGATTATCGGGATTATCGGGATTATCGGGACTATCGGGACTATCGCGACGATCCCCCGTGATCGCCGCGAGGCCGCCATGCGCCCGTCCTCTCTCCACGCGCTGGTTCCCGTCGCCGCCCTGCTCTTCGCCGCCGCCGCCGCTTCGGCGCAGCCGGTCTGCACGGGCAGTTCTCATCTGCTGAGCTGGCCCGACACGGATCCAATCTGGGAGCTCTGCTGGGTGCGGCCCAGCCAGAGCAGCGGACATTTCGGCTCGGGCCTCGAGATCCACGACGTCAGCTACCAGGGCCAGCGAGTCCTGAAGCGTGCTCACTCTCCCATCCTGAACGTAGAGTACGACCCAGGCGGCTGCGGCTGCTTCCGGGACTGGACAGACGAGGAGGCGACCTTCATCGCCGACAACGAGATCGTTCCCGGGTACGCAGAGCCGACCTCGCCCCCGCTCACCACCTGCGACGTGGGCGGCAGCGGCGGCGACGTCGGGACCTTCACGGGAGTGGCGGTGGAGAAGAACCTCGACGAGGTGATCCTCACCAGTCAGATGTCGGCGGGGTGGTATCGCTACACGCAGAAATGGACCCTTCACCGGGACGGTCGGATCCAGCCTTTCGTCGGATTCACTTCGGTGCCGGCTTCCTGCACGGCCAACTTCAATCACCGGCACCACCAATACTGGCGTCTGGATTTCGACATCGATGGAAGCGACGGCGACACCGTCGAGGAGATCAACGCAGGCGTGTCGCCCCTGACCATCCAGTGGGAGGACGCGCGCACCTGGGTGGATGGAGACACGGAGTGGCGGGTCTTCGATTCGGGGTCGGGGCTCGGCTACCGAATCCAGCCCGGCGCCGGGGACCTGCTCCTGCCCGCCGACTCCTTCTCCCTCGCGGATGCGTGGATCCTCGCCTACCAGCCAACCAGCGAGATCGACGACTTCGGTGAGCCGATCCTGCCCCCGTTTCAGACCAACCTCTGCATCAACAAGATCGACAACTTCGTGACCGGCGAGAGCGTCGAGAACGCCGACCTCGTCTTCTGGTACCGGGGCGGGGCCTTCCATCTGGCCGGCGAGCTGGACGATTGCGATATCGTGGGTCCCACGCTCACGCCGATGGGCAACTGGGCGGACACCGACCTGGACGGCGTCAACAACAATCAGGACAACTGCGTCGATACGCCCAACGCCGCCCAGACCGATAGCGGCCGCGGAGCCGTACGCAGCGCCTAAGACCACTGCCGCAATGAGTATTACCGCCGCTATCCGCTTCATCCGATCCGTTCCCCAGGTAGTCCCCGTGTCAATCTTCTACTCCGCTTCAACATGGATCGCTTTCGGTGCCGTCACATCATCTGTACCTCCTCTTCGGAATAAGAAACGAGGTGGCCGTGCATCCCAGTGAGGGTGGCTCGGCCACCTTTTGCGAAAGCTCTAACCACACAGGGAATTGGCTTCCAGCCCCCGTGTGGTACGCTACTAACGCATCAGGCGCTATGCCGCCCAGTGCACAGCCCTGAGGGGTTTTGCCCCCCTCGGGGCCTCTCAAGGTATGGCGGCCTGACCGTAAGGCGCCGCCTCCAGGCTGTCAATCGCCCGGAGGGGTGAAATATGCAGAAACGGTGTCATCCAAAGGGGTGAAAACCCGGCTGCGTCTGTCACCCTGAGCACCGACTCGTCGGGGCGAAGGGTCCAAAAGCTACGCTTCAGACCCTTGGTGGAATTTATCCGACCGGAGCCGAAGCGCTCACGGTGACAGGGGTGCGAAGGCCAATCGCGCCTGAAGTAACAGGCGGATGAGCGCTACCCCTTTACGGTTTGTGGCCGGAGGGCCTGTACTCGTAGCGGACGGGGCCGTCCACCACGAAGAAGATATGGTGCTGTCCCGGCTCACCCGGGTCGGAGTAGATGATGGGCTTGAGGAGCTCCTCGGAGACGCGGGCCAGGTCTTTGAACATCTCTTGGCCCTTTTCGGTGGTGATGTCCATGGTCACGCAGTATTTGTTTCGATTTTCACAAAATCCCGCAAGAGAGGTGCCCTGAGGGGGCCAGTTCTCTCCCTCGGCTTTCATGGTACCATC
>JACZXC010000484.1 GCA_022571825.1 Myxococcales bacterium
TCAGCGGCGGCGGAGCGCATTTCGAGATCCGGGTGACATCCGGCGCGTTCGATGGCAAGAACTCTCTGGCCAGGCAGCGCATGGTCTACGCAGCCATCGCCCACCTGATGAAGGGCGAATCTGCCCCGATCCACGCCATCGACCGGCTCGAGACAAGCGTTCCCGATCCCTCCTCGGCGGGCTAGAAAGCGCATCGCCCGAAGTCGAGGGTCCGATCAGCGGCCGTGCCCGCCCGGTGGATCATCCACCGAGCAGATTGAATGGGCCACCGGCCTCGAAGAACACCTGACGCGGCCGATCGGGGCACTGTCGAAGCGCCGCTCCCTCCGCGGTCAGTTCAGCTGCGCGACCTTCTGCCGGAGGCGCTGCAGGCGGGTGTGGACCGCAGGGGCACTCGGGTCGTCGGGGGCGAGCTCGAGGAAGCGCTCGAAGTCAGCCTTGGCGGCGATGAACGCCTCGAGCCCTTCGTAGACGAGCCCGCGGTTGCGGAGCTCGCTCGGGTCGTCCGGGAGCAAGAGGAGGATCCGGTCGCAGCAGCCGAGCGCGGTGTCGAGCTCGCCCGCGCGTGCGTGGATGTTCTTCAGGTTGCGCAGGATGCGCGCCAGGATCTGCTTCGGTGTCGCACGGGCGAGGTGGTGCCGCTCGAGCGTCGCGTCGTCGCCGAGGGTAGCGCGCAGTCGCACGGCGCACTCCTCCGCGGTCACGAAGCGGCCTTCGAACGCGTCGATTAGAAGCGCGCTCTCCCCGACGTGGCGCACGAGGAAGTGTCCCGGGAAGTTCACGCCTTCCAGGCGCAGTCCGAGTCGTCGCGCGACTTCGATCTGCAGGACCGCAAGCGTGATCGGGATACCCGTCCGCCGCTCGAGCACCTGGTTCAGGTAGCTGTTGCGCGGGTCGTCGTACACCGATCGGTTGCCGACGAAGCCCTGCTCCTCGAACAGGAACCCGTTCAGTTGAGCGAGCCTCTCGGCGGCGCCGGGACCCGCGCCCTGGAGCCGGGGGCGCGCCTGCTCGGCCAGCGCGTCGAGTCGGCCCAAGTGATGCGCCACGTCTAGGTCGGGACACGCCTCGGCCGCGATCAGGAGCGCCCCCTCGGCGAGGTCGATCTCGTCGTCGCCCCTCGCCGCAAGGCGCGCGAATTCCTCACGTGTGGTCGACATCGCGCCGAGTGTAACCCCACCCGGGGGCCTGATCCCCTCGCGGGGTACCAGCCCAGCGTGCGCGGCGTGATCGGGGCTCGATCGATCTCCTGATCGCGGACCTGTGGCTCGGTGAGGAGCCCGAGCTGGTGCTCTCCCTAGACGACGGTCTGGGCGACGTCGAGGCCGATCCGAATTCGCCGGGTAGCGACGGCCGACGAACAGCCGGACCACCTCCTCCTCACTCGCCGAGGCGAACGACCCCAGCATTGCCGCATGAACTCCCCACCCTCGTGGTACTCGGGGCCACGAGCCCAGGGGGTAGGGGCTGCAAGGGTGCGGGCTACACTGGCGGGGTGAACGAGACTTCCCCAGAAGCCTTTGAGCACGCCATCAAAGAGACACACGGCGCGAAGGCCCAGTTCCTCTTCCGGGAGCCGGTCGTAGAGGAATTCGAGGGCGAGACCGTCTGGGAGGGCGAGGTGCTCGTGTTCGCTCTCAAGGGCCACCCCACGTCGCACCTCTGCTACGCCTGGGAGGTGGACGGGCTGGTCACGGCGGTCCTGCACCAGCCGCCCGTAGATTCACCTCTGGCGGCCGTAAGGGCCGCCATCCGACAGGAGTATTGGACATGCGACTCGATCTGAGTCGCCTCGGTTGGGGAACCGCGATCCCTAGTCCTCGGAGATCCAATCGAGCAGGAACCGGGATAGACTGCGACCTTCAGCAATTGCAGGGGCAAGAGTTATCCAGTCCTGGTCGATCGATCTCCCGTGATGGAAATGATAGTCGACCGCAATGAATCGCGAAGCAACCCTGCCTTTCGACAATAGCTACGCGCAACTCCCGGAGCGATTTTACGCGCGACAGAATCCTACTCCTGTTTCAGCGCCAGGCCTTATTCGCGTGAATCATGAGTTGGCGCGACACTTGGGGATCGACCCGGATTGGCTCGAGTCTGAAACTGGAGTCGAGGTAATCGCAGGCAACCGCATACCC
>JACZXC010000107.1 GCA_022571825.1 Myxococcales bacterium
GCGCTGGGGCTTCTCGACGAAATCCACCACTCGCCCCGCGGCGTCGACCTCCACCACGCCGCAGGCCCGGGGGTTCGGAACCCGGAAGACCCCCAGGGTTGCCGCATCTCCGGGCCTATGAGCGCGCTCGAGTCCGGCCAAGTCTACCGTCGAAGCGTTGTCTGCGTAGACCACCAGGAACGCGTCCTGATCGTCGACGAACCGGCGGCCCGCAGCCAGGGTCCCGCCGCTGCCCAGCAGCTGCTCTTCGTGGCGGAGCACGACCTCCAGGGGCGGACGCGACGCGGCGACATAGTCCCGGACCTGATCCGCGAGATGGTGCGTGTTCACCATCACCGACTCGACGCCGGAATCGGCGAGCTGTTGGAACCAGCGCCCGAGCAGGGGCTTGCCAGCGATCGGGAGCAGACACTTGGGTCGGTTGCGGGTGAGGGGGCCCATGCGCGTGCCCAACCCGGCCGCGAGCAGAAACGCCTTCAACGCCCCTCCGCCCCCCCGCGGCCGCCGGGAGCGATCGCGGCGGTTGCCGCCCTCTGCGAGACACCGCGCCCCATGCGTTTCACTCGAACTCATCGCCTCGATGCGCCGATGCTACCCTGAGATCACCGACCCAGTCCACCCGAGGAGACCCGTGGACCCGCGCCGTTTCGTCCTACTCGATCGCGACGGCACGATCATCGTCGAGAAACATCATCTGTCCGATCCCCGGGACGTGGAGTTGCTGACCGGCGCCGCCGCGGGTCTGCGAGCCCTCGCGGAGCTGGGACTCGGCCTGGTAGTGGTGACCAATCAGTCCGTGATCGGACGCGGCATTCTGAGCATCGGTGGACTCGGCGCGGTCCACGACCGGATGATCGCGCAGCTGGGCGCGCACGGTGTGAGACTCGACGGCATCTACTTCTGCCCTCACCGTCCGGATGACGGGTGCCCGTGTCGCAAGCCCGGTACCGCCCTGGTCAAGCAGGCGGCGGAAGATCTGGGCTTCGAAGCCGCTGAGAGCTTCGTCATCGGCGATGCGGACAGCGACGTGGGATTGGGTCACGCCCTTGGAGCCACGACGGTGTTGGTGCGCACCGGCCACGGAGCCGAGGCTCTGGCGCGGGGCTGCCGGGCGGATCACGTGGTGGCGGACCTGGACGAGGCCGCTTCGCTCATCGCGGACCTCGTGCGCAAGCAGCCGTAGACCGCACGGATTCGCCTAAACTCGGCAGATGGCGCGCGATCGATTCAAGCGGGCTCTGGGGAGCCTCATCTGGGCCCTGCTGGGCCGGCGCAGGATGGTGCGCTTCGGACAGTTTCTCGTGAACACGGGCCGGCTCGACATACTGAACGACCTCGCGGGAAATGGAGAGGAAGTCATCCAAGAAGTGGTTCTGGCTCGAGCCAATCAGCCGCTGGTCGTGTTCGACGTCGGGGCCTTTCGCGGCTGGTGGACCGAGAGGCTCCTTCGCATCGCGAGACCCGCGCACCGGGCCCTCGAGATCTATCTCTTCGAACCCTCGAAGCGGAACCACGCCATCCTGCTGGAGAGGATGTCGACCTTCCCTCAGAACGCCAGCTTGCATCCGGTCCAGTTGGGTCTGTCGGACCGATTCGGCGACGGAAATTTCTTCGTGGCGGGAACCGGCGGAACCAACTCGCTGGTCAAGCACCACATCCTGACGCCGGACGTGACGACGGAGAAGATCCAGCTGACCAGCGTAGACCTCTTCTGCCGGGAGCACAGCATCGACACGTTGAGCCTTCTGAAGATCGACACCGAGGGCCACGATCTCCGGGTCCTCGAGGGCTGCAAGCAGATGCTGAGCGATCACCGGATCCAGGTGGCGCAGTTCGAGTACAACCAGCTGTGGATCCCGGCGCGCTGCTTCCTGAAGGACGCCTTCGACCTGCTCCAGGGCCACGGATACTGCGTGGGCAAAGTGACGCCCCGGGGAGTCGAGTTCTACACGAGCTGGCACTGGGAGTTGGAGACCTTCCGCCTGGCCAATTTCCTCGCCTGCCTGCCCGCCTGGAAACCGCGCTTCCCCCAGATCCGCTGGTGGAGGGAGGCGTGACGGTCACAGTGCCCGTTCGAGGACCTCGACGATGCGGCGGGCGGCGTGTCCGTCCCACAGCGGCGGCGTGCCGCCGCTGCCCGCCTCGCCGCTGACGATGCCCCGGTAGGCGGCCAGGATCCGCCCGGGGTCGTTCCCGACGATCTGGTTGCCGCCCATCTCCACGGTGATCGGGCGCTCGGTATTCTCGCGAAGCGTCAGGCAAGGAACGCTCAAGATCGTGGTTTCCTCCTGGATCCCACCGGAATCGGTGAGTACCAGCCTCGCCGAAGCCAACAGTTTGAGGAAGTCGAGGTAGCCGAGGGGTTCGAGCACGCGGAAGTTCTCCAGCGCCCCCACTCGATCCATCAAGCCGAACTCCGCCAACCGCGCCCGGGTACGCGGATGCGCCGGGAAGATCAGCGGCAGATCCTGCTGGATCACCTCGACCGCCTCCAGGATCCGGCGCAAGGTCTCGGGATCGTCGACGTTCGAGGGCCGATGCAGTGTGAGCACCGCGTACTCCGACGGGCTCAGGCCGAGCTCCGTCAGAACCGTCGACGCATCCGCACGAGCCTTATTGCGCAGCAGCGTGTCGATCATCAGGTTGCCGACCAGGTGAATCTTCTCCTCCGCGACTCCCTCTCGCCGGAGGTTGTCCACACCGCTCTGTTCCGTGCAGAAGAGCAGATCGCTGATCGCGTCGGTCAGGACGCGGTTGATCTCTTCCGGCATCGTGCGATCGAAGCTGCGCAGTCCCGCCTCCACGTGCACCAGCGAAACTCCGAGCTTGGCCGCCACCAGCCCGCAGGCGATCGTGCTGTTCACGTCGCCCACCACGAGCACCGCGTCCGGCTCGAACTCGAGGGCCACCGGTTCGAAGGTCCGAATGATTTCGGCCGTCTGCACCGCGTGGGACCCGCTTCCCACCCCGAGGTTCAGGTCTGGCTCCGGGATGCCCAGTTGGCGGAAGAAGAGATCACTCATGTTGTCGTCGTAGTGCTGCCCGGTGTGGACCAGAAGCGGCTCGATTCCGTCGCGCTCCGCATACGCGCGCATCAACGGCGCGATCTTGATCAGATTCGGCCGCGCGCCGACCACGTTGATGATCCGCACCCTATTCTTCCCCGCCCTGCGCGACCTCGGCGACGATCGCCAGATAGTGGATGGCCAGCGCGTCGTAGTCGAACCGTGCCGCGATCCGCGCCCGACCCGACTCGCCCAATTTCGCCGCCAGTGCCCGGTCCGAGGCCAGCCGTTTCACGGCGTCGACCAGCTCGCGATCGTTCTCGGGTTCGATGCAGATCCCGGCTTCCGCGTCGGAAACCAGTTCCGCCGCGAATCCGCGCACGCCCAGGATGATCGGCTTCGCCATGGCAGCCGCCTCGAAAATCTTGGAGGGCATGACGGATCGGAACAGGTCGTTTCCGGTGAGGTGGACCAGACACGCGTCGCTCGCGGCCAGATACGCAGGGATGCGAGATTTGTCGCGCCTCCCGGTGAAAATCACCCGGTCGAGCCCCTCTGCCCGGGCCCGCGTTTCGAGCTCGTCGCGGACCGCGCCGTCTCCGACCAGCAGGAAGACCACGTCGCCGCGGGATTCCGCTCGAAGACGCTGCGCCGCCCGCAATACCACATCCAGCCCCGAGCCCAAGCCGATGGTCCCCACGTAGGAAACCACGAAGGACTCGCCCAAGCCGAACTCGGCCCGGACGTCGGCGCCGTTCCCCGCGTCGGAAAAGGCCTTGCAATCGACGCCGTTGGAGACCACGGCGATCCGCGAGGGCGCGACCCCGCGACCCTCGAGTTTTTCCCGGTAGCCCTCACCGACGGTCACGATTCGGGTGGCCGATCGGTATAGGCTGCGTTCCCATCTCTCGAGCAGGGCCAGGAGGCGCGGGCGCCTCAGGGCACCGACAGCGGCGATCGATTCGGGCCAGAGATCTCGGATTTCGAGGATGAAGGGGATGCGCCGGAGCCGGCTGACCCAGACCCCCGCCCACCCGCAGAAGAACTGAGGTGAGGTCGCGATCACGACGTCGGGCTTCTCTCGCCAGAGTCCCGCGCAGACAGCCGAGGCCAGGTAGGACACGTAGTTGAGAATCCGCCGCAGCGTTCCCCGATTCGCGGCCAGGTAGGTCCAGACGCGAATCGTCTCGATGCCCTCGATCGTCTCGCGCTGCAGCCATGCGTTCGCGTACCCCTCATACACGACGCCCCCCGGAACGTTCGGCGCGCAGGTGATGACCGTCACTCGATGACCCATCCGCACCCAGCGCCGACACATCTCGTAGACGCGCCTGGCCGGCGCGTTGCCCTCGGGGGTGAAGTAGTGGGAGAAATAGAGGATGCGCATGGGCTCGGGCCGCGACCGGATTTCACCATCCGTAGCTTTGGCCGTCGACCTTCGCGCCCGACGCGAGGTCGTACTCGAATTCCTCGGTGTCGCTCGCGATGCAGAAGCCGGTCTTCGCCACCAGCGAGGCCGATCGGATGGGTGCCGCCGACGCGGTGAAGGCAAGCGCCCGATTCTCGATTCGGACCCCGAACTCCGGGCAGTAGTAGGAATCCTCCACCTCCAGCTCACCCGGTCCCGCGAAGCGCACGCGGAAGCGGCCGCGGGGATGCTCGACCACGGCTTCGCACCCCGCCAAGCCCGTGATCCGGCAATCCGGATGGAGATGCACCCGCGACACCCCTGACACCCGGCGCGAGCTCGTGATCGTGTCTCTCACCATCAGGACACCCCGATCGTGCCACGCGGACTCCCGGCGATGCGTCGGCCGGCCGCCCAGGCGTTGGTATCCGTCGTGCCATCCGCGAAGGCGAAATCCGTCCATCGTCGGCTCCATCTCGACGTCCCGCGGACGACCTCGCCGACCGACGCGAAACGACGCCCAGAACTCACACTGGCTCTGGCCGTCGATCTCCACCGTGTTGTGTGCCCGTGTCGAGCGGCAGTATCGCCGCATCTCGTCGGTCTCGTAACCGTAGACACCGGAGTCGACGATGACGCGGTGCCCGGATAGCGAGAGCTCGAAAGAGAAGATACCCCCGTGGGCGTGCCCGAGCAGGTAGTCGGGGCCCAGGGCTCCGGCGTCGCAGATCACGTAGTGCCCGCTCTCGCCACGGGCCCCGTAGTAGCCCAGCGCCGGAAGCGAGAAGGTTCCGAAGGCCGGTGTCTCGCTGCCTTGGGGTCGACGCCGGACCGTCGCCCACCATTTCCTCAGCGTCTGGGGATCGTTGTAGACGTTCAGGGCGCTGTCGTTGAACAGAGCGATATCGCGATCCGGGTGGGACATGTGGACCATGGCGTCCACCACTCGTTCCAGGGGCTCCTCGATCAGCGCCGCGAGCTCCGGTTGGCCAGTGTTGAGAAGCGTCGTCAGCAGGTAGGCCACGCGCAACTGGTACATGGGCGAATGCTCGAAGTGTCCGCCGTCATCGAGAATCTGCTCCGGAAGCTGTTCGACCAGGAGCTGGCGGCCCTGTCGAAACCAGCCATCCGCGCTGGCACCGTCGAAACAGCTGCCGCAGAAGGCGAGAGCCGCGGCATTCTCCAGCAAGTGGTTCCCGAGCAGATGGGTCTCCAGGTGCTGCGTCAACCATTCGACCTGAAGCTGAACCGAGCCCCAGAGTTCGGTGAGGAATTCCGCATCCGCCTCCGTGGCATCGCGGTGGCGGCCGAGGAAGTAGCCGCACCAGTTCAGCAGCCGAAGCGAGGTCGGGTAGGGTTCCCACCCGACACGTCCCCGCGCCAACGCGTGGTTCTCGATCCAGTGGCGGACCACGACTCGCGCTTCGGCGAATTCGAGCGCCCAGAGATATTCGAAGTAGTGGAGATTGTATCGCCAGAGTCGCGATGGCCCCGCATCCCAGCGCGGAGGCCATCCGAGCCGTTGGCCGTCACCGATGAACCTGAACTCGCCCCGAAGCAGATCCTCCGCCCCCTGGGTCTGGGGCCCCGGCGGCAGGAATTCCGCGCGCGGATTCCAGCGGCAGCCCGGATACCGCGGAACCGGGCGACGCGCGAAGCGCGTTGGCTTCTCCACCAGCCCCTGCCCGCGTACCCGAAGCTGGCCGGCAATCTGCCGGAAGCGAAGAAATCGGAGGGTGTGGAATAGACGAGCGGCGGACATCTCCAGTCGACCCGGGCGCGTCAACTCGGGAGAAGCGACTGTACGCCGATCACGTATTTCGAGTTCCGGCTGGCCCGAATCGGGATGCCCTGGATCGCCCACATGCCTTCCGCGCGATCTTCGGGAGCGAACTTGAACTCGACTACGATCGTGTTGGGAAGGTTGGCCGGGAATGTCAGGTTGGGCCTCCCCGCGAAGCGCTGATCGAACACACTTTGATGAGCATCCAGAGTCACCCGAACCCTCTGATCCCATGAAACGAAATACTCGCGATCGTAGCGGTTGATGAGGACCGGCTGAGGGCTCGCGTCGAGCCAGGCACGTGCCTCCGCCGACAGATCCGCTCGCAGTCGGCGGCGAATGCGCAGCCAGGAATCCGCTTCCAAATCCACGGCGCCGGTCGCGTAGCGCAACTTCCAACCCAGCATGTTGCGCTTGCGTTTGACTTCGATCACCGCCGACTCCGGTCGGAATCCGTCGCCGTACCAACGAAGCCGGACCTTCGAGCGCGCGCTGTTCCCCACGAGATTCTCGTGATAGGCCTGGAGCTGGTGGCCATCGAAGTAGACGTTGTTGACCTTTCTCGGCGGGTAGGGCGAGCGGAACCCAGCCGGGTGCACCCGAATCCAGTGGGCGAGCTCGTGGAGGCGCATCCGCGTCGACACGAACTTCACCTCGTAACGGGTGGATTTCCGCGATCGGTCGGTCACTTTCGCATGGTCCCTTCTCTGTAGAGCCGGTCGACGTCGATGTCCTCCTCCGGGATGATCCTTCCGTCGACGACGACCCGACTACCGGTCTGTGCAATCTCCAATCGCCGGGACCGGGTCACCTGGTTGGCATCGGCCTTGATCGGGAACCGTCTCCCGCGCTGGAATCGCGTGTCGGCGGGATCCGCAACTACACACTCGGCATTTGGTTCTGGTCGATGAACGAGACCCCGATGCCGGGAAAGCTCCGGTGGAGATCGTCGAGCAACGCCGAGATCTTGCCTTCCTTGTTCATGCCGATGAAGTAGGTCGCCTCCAGCGTGTCCCCCCGGCTGTCGACGCGACGGAGATCGCCGACATCGACGTGGCGCGCGATCACGTCGTTGAGGTCTTCGAGGCCCCGTTCCTCCCCGTCGCGACCGGGCCAGTCGAGCGAGAGATACAGGTTGCGCTTCTCGCGACCGCTCCTGGCCCAGTACAGCACCGCGACGGCCGACATGATGAAGAGACTGGCCACAACCGTGGTCACCGTCTGATCGGCCCCGAGGCCCAGCCCGATGGCGATGGCGATGAACAGATACGCCAGCTCCTCCGGCTCCTTGATGGGCGTTCGGAACCGGACGATCGATAGCGCCCCGACCAGGCCCAGCGAGAGCGCCAGCGATGACTTGACGATGGTGATGATCAATACTGTGGTGAGCACGATGAACGGAAACACGTGGGCGAAGTCGCCGCGGTTCGAGAGCGTCGAGCCGAAGCGCTCGAAGTGCCAGCGGAGCAGTAGGGAGAGTCCGAGCCCAACGGCGAGATTGATCAGAAGCGCCACCAGGGACAGGGGTGCGCCGGCCGGAAGGTTGAATGTCAGTTGGTCCATGAGTTCGACTCCGTGCTGGCAGACTTTACCGCGGCCTGCTTTCGATTCCAGCTCGTCGCCGGGTCGCGCGTGCGATCGTTCTCACTTGTTCATCTAGCTCCGGGTGAGCGCATCGAAGAGAGGCGCTAGCCTTCGCCCGCGTGATGACGTCGATCTCGAACACCCCGTGGCGAATCGCGCATGGGCTGCTGGATGGGCTGGTGATCGGGGCCCTGACCCTCTATCTGGTCGGGCTCACCCTTGCCACTGCCCCCTCCCGGTTCGATCTGAGCGACATCGCCCTGCTCTCGACGGTCTACGGGCTGCTCGCGGGCACTTTCTATGCGGGGAGCCTGCTGCTCGCCCGAATCGCAGCCCCCCTGGGCCTGCTCGCTTCGCTGGCTGTGGGCGGTGCGCTCGTCTGGCATCTTCGTGAGCAGACTTCCGTAGCGCTGCGGCTCCCCGGGTTCGGCGTTGCGACAGCCGCCGTCGGGCTGGCTTTCTTCTCGACCGTGCGCGGACGCTCGAGAGCCGGAAGCATGCGCTGGATGGCCGTCGTGCTGGCGGGCACGGCGACCCTCGGGGTCCTCGCCCTGGTCGGCTCCTACTCGGCCTCGAACGTGTTCCGATGGCATCTGCTGCGCCACAGCAAGCTGCTGGGAACGCCCGCCTACTACCTCCTCGCAGACCGGGTCGAAGTCGTCCGCGCGGACCTGTGGACCCAGAGGGAGCGGCCGGGCGCCGCGCGTCCGCCCGCCCTCCCGCCCGTGAACCAGGCGTTCCCCGAGGGCGGGCCGCCCCACATCGTATTTGTGATGATCGACACGTTGCGCGCCG
>JACZXC010000485.1 GCA_022571825.1 Myxococcales bacterium
CCATCCGTATCCGATGCCGAGCACCAGACGGCCCCCGGAGAGCCAGTCGAGGGTCGCCAGCTCCTTGGCCAGGGTGATCGGATCGTGCTGCGCAACCAATCCGATGCCGGTGCCGAGCCGGATCCTCGACGTCACGGCGGCCGCGGCGGCCAGGGCGATGTAGGGATCGAGGCTCCGCAGGTATTCCTCCGAGAGCTTCTCTTCCCCGGTCGGCGGCGGCGTGCGCCGGCTGGTCGGAATGTGCGTGTGCTCGGGAAGGTAGAGCGAGTAGAAGCCCCGTTCCTCGGCTTCCCTCGCCAGCTCGACCGGACTCATGCTCCGGTCCGTCGCCTGGATCGCCAATCCGATTCTCATCGCGTCCCCGAGCGCCCTCGACCTGGAACGGCCGGAACGCAGGATACCCGAACCGGCGTGGGCGGGATGCCGACTGAGCTATGGTCAAATCGTGAGCTTCGACGCCGGATACCAGCTGGATCACCGCTACACCCTCGACGCGGGGCGCGTCTACCTGACCGGCGTACAGGCGCTGGTGCGACTTCCGCTCATGCAACGAATTCGCGACGCGGCGGCAGGTCTCGACACCGCCGGCTTCATCTCGGGCTACCGGGGCTCGCCCC
Source organism: Myxococcales bacterium (assembly GCA_022571825.1). GTDB lineage: Bacteria > Myxococcota_A > UBA9160 > UBA9160 > SMWR01 > JACZXC01. The sequence goes on from JACZXC010000485.1 coordinate 618, forward strand.
TCGGCACCTACGACATGGCTCTCTGGCAGGCGCGGTCGCTGCTCGAGGCGCATCAGATCCGTTTCGAGCCGGGGGTGAACGAGGACCTGGCGGCCACCGCCGTCTGGGGATCCCAGCAGGCGAACCTGCTCGACGGCGCGCGCTACGACGGCGTCTTCGGAATCTGGTACGGCAAGGGTCCGGGGGTCGACCGCTCCTGCGACGCCCTCAAGCACGGGAACTACGCGGGCTCCTCTCGACACGGAGGCGTGTTGGTTCTGACCGGCGACGATGCGGGCGCCAAGTCGTCATCGATCGCCCACCAGAGCGAGCCCGCCCTGGTTCACTGCGGGATTCCGATCCTGAACCCTTCCAACATTCAGGACTACCTCGATCTGGGTCTCTACGGTTGGGCGCTGTCGCGCTACTCCGGCTGTTGGGTGGGATTCAAGTGTCACACCGACACCGTCGACAGCGCGGGTTCGGTGGCGGTGGACGCCGAGCGCGTGCAGATCTCGCTTCCCGACGACTTCGACCTCCCGGAGGCTGGGCTCAACATCAGCTGGACGAATCTTCCCTTGGCCGTCGAAGCCCGCCTGTATCAACAGCGGCTGCCCGCGGCGCAGGCCTTCGTTCGCGCCAACGGACTCGACCGGGTCGTGCTCGACAGCCCGCGGCGACGGCTGGGAATCGTCACCACGGGAAAGGCCACCCTCGACGTGCGCCAGGCCCTCGAAGAGCTGGGACTCGACGACGCGCGCGCGGCGGAGTTGGGCCTATCGATCTACAAGGTGGCGATGAGCTGGCCCCTCGAGCCCGAGGGCATCAAGCGTTTCGCCCGCGGCCTCGAGGACCTCCTCGTCGTCGAGGAGAAGCGCCCGCTGATGGAAGAGCAGCTGGCCCGCCTGCTCTACAACCTGGCAGATCGGCCCCGACTGCTCGGAAAAGTCGATGAGACCGGCGCCCCTCTGATTCCTTCGGAGGGCGAGCTCAGCCCGCCCATCGTCGCCGAGGCGATTCGCCGCTGGCTCGAGCATCGGGTCCCCGAGGCCGCCGCGAACTTGCGACCGGCGCCCGAGCCCACGAGCAACGCGACCGCGGCCCTGATGCGTCTGCCCGCCTTCTGCTCGGGATGTCCCCACAACATCTCGACGCGGGTTCCGGACGAGAGCATCGCCCTGGGCGGTATCGGGTGTCACGGCATGGCGGTGTGGATGCCCGAACGCCGGACCCTGGCGGTTACCCAGATGGGCGGCGAGGGGGCCAACTGGATCGGCCAGGCGCCCTTCACCGAAACGCCGCACATCTTCCAGAACCTGGGCGACGGCACCTACTTCCACTCGGGGCTGCTGGCGATCCGCGCGGCGGTCACCGCCAACGTCAACATCACCTACAAGATCCTGGCCAACGGTGCGGTCGCCATGACCGGCGGACAACCGATCGAGGGCGCAGTGATGGAGGGCGAGGTCACCGTCCCGCAGATCGCCCGCCAGCTCGACTCCGAGGGGGTGCGCCGAATCGCGGTGGTCGGCA
>JACZXC010000486.1 GCA_022571825.1 Myxococcales bacterium
CTGGCGGCGGCACTGGGGGGAACTCTCACCGCTTCCCTCTATGTGCTCGACGGGCCCTCCATCGGACTCCACGCCCGCGACGCCGCCCGACTCGTGACCACCCTTCGCAACATTCGCGACCGCGGCAACACGGTGGTCGTGGTGGAGCACGACCCGGAGATCGTGGCTGCGGCCGACCACGTGATCGATCTCGGTCCCGGGGCGGGGCGGAGGGGGGGCAGGCTAGTGGTCGAGGGTTCGGTCGAGGTGATCCGCGCCCACGCCGAGTCGCCCACGTGACGCTCTCTCCGCGGGGAGTACGGCGCCGAGCGCCCCCGCCGTCGGGCCGGGCGAGGTCGGCTGCGGGTGGTGGGCGCCCGCGCCAACAATCTGCGCGATCTCACCGTCGAGATTCCCCTGGGCCAGCTCGTGGTGGCGACGGGGGTGTCCGGCGCGGGAAAGTCGACGCTCCTCCGCTCGGTGCTCGTCGGGAATCTGCGCGGCGAGCCCGACCGTGGCGCCTGTACCCGCATCGAGGGCGGGGAGGTGCTCTCCGACATCGTGGTGATGGATGCGGCGCCCCCGGCGCGAAGTCCGCGCTCGAACCCGGCCACGGTCTCCAAGGCCTTCGATGGGATCCGCCAGCGATTCGCCAGCACCCGTGAAGCGCGGGCTCGTGGCCTGACCGCGGGTGGGTTCTCGTTCAACGTGGCCGGCGGGCGTTGCGACGCCTGCGAGGGTGCCGGCGAAGTCGTCGTCGATATGCAGTTCCTGGACGACGTTCGCATGCCCTGCGAGGCCTGTGAAGGTCGCCGCTATCGGCCCGAAGTGCTCCAGGTTCGCTTGAACGGACTCTCGATCTGCGACGTGTTGGCACAGACCGTGGACGAGGCCCTCGCTCTGTTCGCCGACGATCGGAAGATCACGCGTCGGTTGGAGCCGCTCGCGCGGGTGGGCCTCGGTTACCTCACCATCGGTCAGCCCCTGTCGACACTCTCGGGCGGGGAGATGCAACGCCTGCGAATCGCCCAGGCGTTGACGGAGAGCAGCTCCGGATGCCTGTATCTGCTCGACGAACCCACCATCGGACTTCACCCTGCGGACATCGAAGTTCTGCTCGACTGTCTGGATCAGATCCTCGACGCTGGAGGTAGCGTCATCGTGGTGGAGCACAATCTGGACGTGATCCGCCGCGCGGATTACGTGATCGATCTGGGCCCGGAGGGCGGACCCGGCGGTGGACGGCTGGTGGTTGCCGGTCCGCCCGAGGTGATCGCGGCCCATCCCGACTCGCACACGGGCGCCGCGCTGCGTGCCCTCGCGCAAGGCGGCGCCGCCGCCGCGCAGTGAGCCGGGTTCGCAGCGAGGCGAAGCCGAGCGGAGTCGGACGAGCTTGGGGCTAACTCGGGTTCTTGCGTTTCGGCGGATCTCGCTGGGCGTCGCGGCGGGCCGAGAAGATCCGCTTGTCATGGGCCCGACGCAGTTGCCGCTCCACCTTGTCCAGGAGCCGGTCTGTTGCCGGGGCCAGCTTGCTGGCGGTGGCGTGGGTGCTGACATCGGTATTTTTGCCCGTCACATGGCAGTGAGCCGTGAATCCGCTCCGATCCTCGGTCAGGGTGAACTCGAAGCGCGTGATCTCGTGAAACTCTTTCGCCAGCTCCCGGCAGCGCGTCTCGACCGTTACCCGAACCTCTTCATCCGGGGAAAGTTCCTTGAAGTTCATCAACACGGTAGGGCCCTGTGCCATTGGTTTGGTTCGCCTTTCCCGATTCGAAGTGCACTGGCCGATCTCCTGGCGGAAGCGGACGAGAATCGACGCAATCCGCTCCCGCCTTCGATGGTACGCAAGAGCACTCGGTTGCGCTGGATGCCGCGTTGGCGACGATGGGGGATTCGAGCCCCGACGGGAAGCGCCGATTGATTCGGCGATGTCAGCCCCGCCGCGCTCGTTGCGCCTGACTGCGTCACGGGAGCGGAAATTGAACGAGACCCTCGCCGACCCTTCCGAGACACCGCGATCGCTTCCGGGCCGGTTCGTCGGACTGGCCGCACTACTTCTGGCCGTCTTCGTCGGCCTCACCGTCCTGCGTCACGGGCCGATCGCCGCGCTGCCCGACGACGCGCCGGCAGATCGCTTCTCC
>JACZXC010000487.1 GCA_022571825.1 Myxococcales bacterium
GTCCGAGGTTCTCGAATCGAACGGGTCGTCGTCGATGGCAACGGTCTGCGGCGCAACCCTCTCCCTCATGGATGCTGGCGTTCCGATTTCGGCACCCGTGGCGGGTATCGCCATGGGGCTGATCGAGGGAGAGGACTCGGTGGCAATCCTCTCCGACATCCTCGGCGACGAGGATCACCTGGGAGACATGGACTTCAAGGTGGCGGGAACGCGTCGGGGAATCACGGCACTGCAGATGGACATCAAGATCGACAGCGTCGACTGGCAGGTGATGGAGGATGCGATGGAGCAGGCAAGGGCGGGACGCCTGCACATTCTCGACTGCATGGAGAAGGAGACGGCGTCGGAGTTCGAGGGCTTCCAACCGCGGACCGAACTCTCGCGCTACGCTCCGCGTGTTGTCACCCTGCGCATCAAGCCGGACCGCATCCGCGACGTGATCGGGCCGGGTGGCAAGGTGATTCGCGCGATCCAGGAGACGACGGGAACGAAGATCGACATCGAGGATACCGGCGAGGTGACGATCTTCTCGCCCGATGGAGAAGCCATCGAGCGCGCCGAGGCCATGGTGCAGGAGCTGACCCAGGAGGCGGAACTCGACCGGGTGTACCTGGGCAAGGTGAAGCGCATCACCGATTTCGGGGCGTTTGTGGAGATCTTCCCCGGTACCGACGGCCTGATCCACATCAGCCATCTGGCCGAGGGTCGCGTCGACCAGGTCTCCGACGTCCTCCAGGAGGGCGACGAGGTCCTGGCGAAATGTATCGACATCGACCCGTCGGGACGGATCCGCCTGTCGCGGAAGGAAGCGCTGGTCGCGGCCCAGTCCGAGGACTGAGACCGGGAGGCCTGGGCGGTGGCCGCATCGGTGCGCGTGCGGATCGCGCGGCGACCGGGTTGCGAAGACATCCCGTTGCCCTCGCGGGAAACGCCCGGCGCCGCCGGCTACGACCTCCGCGCGGCCGTCGACGCCGATGTCGCCCTCGCGCCCGGCGACCGGGTACTGATTCCGACGGGAATCTCGATCGAGCTGCCCGCGAGCACCGAGGCCCAGGTTCGGCCGCGGAGCGGGCTGGCCCTCGAGTACGGCATTCTTCTGCCCAACGCGCCAGGTACGATAGACTCCGACTATCGGGGTGAGGTGAAGGTCATCCTGTGGAACACGGGTGAGAAGGCCTTCACGATTCGGCGCGGCGATCGCATTGCCCAGCTCGTGATCGCGCCGGTGGTCCGGACCGAATGGGAGGAGGTCACCGCTCTCGAAACGACCCACCGTGGCTCCCGCGGCTTCGGGCACACGGGACGGCGGCTTCCCAATCAGAGGGACGTGGAGACGACGTGAGTGACGCGACCCCGGTCTCGCCCGAAGTGGACCGATCGCCGGAGACTCCCGTCCACCCGCGCCCCGCGACGGCGACGCCCCCCGAGGCGAAGCAGCCGAGAAGCGATCTGAGGGCGCGGTTGCTCACCGCTGCGATCCTGGTTCCGACCCTTCTCTACATCATCACCGTCGGCGGACTCTGGTACCTGGGAACCATCATCCTGATCGTCGTGCTGGGCCAACGCGAGATCTATGCCCTGCTCGAAGACAAGGGCGCGCACCCCCTGGTCGGCTTCGGTCTGGTGGCCGGCGCGGCGGTACCCGTCGTGGCCTACCTGGGAACCGAGTACCACGCCACCCTCATGATGACGGTGACACTCCTGGCGGTGATGGTTCTCCAATTGGGAAAGGCCGAGATCACGGAGGCCATGGCGAGCATCTCGGGCACCTTTTTCGGGGTGTTCTACGTCGGCTGGCTGTTGAGTCACACGATCGTGTTGCGTTTCTTCTACGACGCCGTCGCCGCGCGCTACGGCGCGGGGGTTCCGGAGCAGCTGGGCATCGTTCCCGAGTCGGGCGTCTTCCTGATGGTGTTCACACTCGCCATCGTCGTCTGGTGTGACGCTGGGGCGTACTTCGCAGGACGCGCCTACGGGCGGCACAAGCTGGCGCCGAAGATCAGCCCGGGCAAGACCGTCGAGGGCGCGATCGGGGGCGTGCTGGTGGGAACGGGGATAGGCTTTCTGGTCAAGGCGCTCTTCGACGTGTTGTGGCCGGA
>JACZXC010000488.1 GCA_022571825.1 Myxococcales bacterium
GCCGCCGAAGAACGAGAGCCTTCCAGCCAGCGGCTTGCTTGCGCGGTTGACCAGGTCGACCACGAGTCCCGACAGGCCGAAGCTGACTTCATTCGCGAACCAGGCTTGGACTTCGCAGCCGTCGGGACCCCGACAGACGACGCGGCCGGCGTCGACCAGCCGAGGCTTGCCGTTGCGAAGCACGTCGATGGCGCCATCGAGGTCCACCGGAATGCCCAGGCTGCGCACGAAGTCGTTTCCCGTTCCGAGCGGAAGCAGACCGAGCTCGGCGTATCCCCCGAGTCCGCCCGACAGAATTCCCGACACGACCTCGTTCAGGGTGCCGTCTCCGCCGGCGACGATGATCCGCTCGACCCCCGAGCGAACCGCTTCCCGGGCGATCCTCACGGCGTCCCGGCGACCTTCAGTGATCTCGCACTCGAGCGTCCCCAGGGCTTCCCGGAGCCGGGCTTCGATCTCGCTCCAACGGCGACCGGTGGCACCACCCTGGCTGCGGAGGTTGGCAATCACGAGGGTTCGGGACACGATGGACCGGATTCTAACCTGCCCGAGCGCGAAGCTCAGCCACTCGCACGGCCGGCTCAAACCCACAAATGGGATGACCGATAAGGCCAACGGATGCTGCTCTACTCCATCGCTCTCGAGTTCACGATGCTTTTCGCCTTCTGGCTGGCATTGGCCGTATGGCAGCGAGACCGCTCGTCTCCGGGCCGGATCACGTTCATCGCCTTGTGCTTGAGCGCCATCTGCTGGTGCCTGGGCAGCATCCTGCATGCGCGCGGTCTCGGAAGCGAATGGGTCGCCGATCGGATCCGGATACTCGGAATGCTCGGCTGTGGCCCGCTGTGGCTCGGGGTCGCGGGGCACGCCGCCCGCAACGAGCTCGCCCGGCGCGTGCCCTGGTTCCCGCTGATCCTGCTGGCGCCCTGTGCGGGCCTCTACGGTCTGCTCTACAGCGATCGTTGGTCCGGCCTCTTCATCGCCACGGTCCCGGGTGGAGCCAATCAGCTCGGCTCGCTCTTCTGGGTCTTCAACGTTTACATCTACGCGATCGTTGCGACCGGCTGCGGGCTGATGATCCACTCGGCGCTTCGCAACCGGGGCCATGGACCGTGGATCCGCCGCCTGCTGGTGGGCTGCGCGCCGCTGGCGCCCATGATCGGAAACGTGCTCTTCCTGATGGGGGACCGCGGCAACGATCCGGAGCTGACGCCCATCCTCTTGGTCATCACGATGATCGCCGTCCGCGGCGAGCTGATCTCGGGAACCTTCTTCCAGGTCCTCCCCGTGTCGCAGCACGACCTGATGCAGCAGCTGCCCATCGGGGTGATGTTGACCGACACCGCCGGAGTGGTGATCGGCGTCAACCCAGCAGCCGAACGACGGATCGGTGTGATCGAAGCCCACGCGATCGGCCGCAACCTCGAGTCCGTCGTCGCCGATTCGGGCCCGGAGGTGCGCCTGGAGATCTCGCCCATCCTCGCTGGGGGACGGGAGGCGGGTCAGCTCGTCCTCATCGATCCGCCGAGCAAGAACTCGCGCAGCTAGCCCTGTCGCTTGCGGAGCAGATTCAGAGCGGACCCGGCCCGGATCCACTCGATCTGCTCGTCGGACAGCGAGTGATTCGCCTGGACCTCATCCTCGCTCCCGTCCTCGTGGTGAAAGACGACGCGCAGCGGGTGACTGGGCGACAGACCCGCGAGACCGGTGATGCTCACCCGGTCGCCTTGCTGGACCTTCTCGTAGTCCGCCGGATCGGCAAACGTGAGCGGTAGGACACCCTGCTTTTTGAGATTTGACTCGTGGATCCGGGCAAAGCTCCGCGCCAGCACCAGCACACAGCCGAGCAACCTGGGAGACATCGCCGCGTGCTCACGGCTCGATCCTTCACCGTAGTTCTCATCACCGACCACGACCCAGCCGAGACCCTCGGCCTTGTAGTGCCGGGCGACCTTCGCAAACTCGATCTCGCCCTCGCCGGACAGAAGATCCTTACCCCTGCCGGTCTCGTCGGTGAAGGCGTTGACGGCACCCATGAACATGTTGTCACTGATGTTCTCCAGGTGTCCCCGGAAGCGAAGCCACGGGCCCGCTGGAGA
>JACZXC010000489.1 GCA_022571825.1 Myxococcales bacterium
CGGCCCAGGGACTGAACGTCGTCCAGACACGCACCGACGACATCTTCGTACCCCTCGAGACCCGGACGGCCATGGCCAACGACGCCCGGGGAGATCTGTTCATCTCGATTCACGCCAACGCCGCCCGCGATCCCGAGATTCGCGGCACCGAGACGTTCTTCCTATCCCTCGAGGCCAGCGACGCGTATGCGCGCCAGGTTGCGTTGCGGGAGAACGCGGCCTTTGATGCCGAGACGCGATCGACCGGGGTCGTCGACGACCCTTTGATCGCGATCCTTGGCGACCTGATCGCGAATGAGCACGCACGGGAATCGAGCGAATTCGCGCGTCTCGCCCAGGCCCGGCTGGGAGAAATCGACCCCGGTAGCTCCCGGGGCGTCAAGCAGGCTCCCTTCGTCGTGCTCATGGGTGTGCAGATGCCGGCTTCCCTGGTGGAGATCGGTTTCATCACCAACCGCGCAGACGAGCGAACCCTTCACTCTCGGAGCGGTCGCGAGCGGATCGTGCAGGCTCTGGCGGAGGCCGTTCAGGAGTTCGGCCGCCGCTACGACGAGCGGCGCGGCGTCGTGGGAGCATCGCGAGGGGCGCGGTAACGTGGGCCCAGAGGAGGGTGTCGTGAGAAGTGACGGTCGCGCCGACGACCAGCTACGACCCGTGCGCCTGCTCACCGACTTCACCGAAAATCCCCTGGCCTCGGTGTTGTGCCACATGGGGCGAACGATGGTTCTCTGCACGGTGAGCGAGGAGCTCAGTGTGCCCCGCTTCCTCAGGGGCACCGGGCGCGGATGGATCACCGCCGAGTACTCGATGCTGCCGGGGTCGACGGAGGAGCGGAGCGACCGCGAGGCGGTCCGCGGGCGACAATCCGGACGCACTCAGGAGATCCAGCGCTTGATCGGTCGCAGCCTGCGCGCGGTCACGGACCTCTCGCTCCTGGGGGACCGGACCCTCGCGCTGGATTGTGACGTGCTCCAGGCCGACGGCGGAACCCGGTGTGCGTCGATCACCGGGGCCTACACGGCGCTGGTGCTGGCCATCGAGCGGCTGATCCGCCGAGGCGATCTCGATCGCCAGCCCCTGAACGATTCCGTGGCTGCGGTGTCGGCGGGGATCGTCGATGGCCGGGCCGTGCTCGACCTTCCCTACGAGGAGGACTCCCGCGCTGAGGTCGACATGAACGTGGTGGCCACCGGCCGGGGGCGGTTCATCGAGATCCAGGGAACCGGGGAGGAGGCGACCTTCTCCAGTGAGCAGCTCCGCGAGCTCACCACCCTGTCCCTGGGCGGGATCGCCGAGCTGACGAAGATCCAGGAACAGGCGCTTTCGGAATCGACGCGGCAGGCATGAGCGGGGGATCGGCGCCGCGGCCGCGTTCCGGCTGCGAGTGCGTGGTCGCGACCTCCAACCCGGGCAAGCTCCGGGAGATCCGGGCCATCCTGGCCGGCGCGCCCGTGCTCCTCGCGTCCCTTGCGTCGTTTCCCCGGGTCGAGCTTCCGGTGGAAGGGGAGGACTACACCGAGAACGCCATCGCCAAGGCACGCGCCGTGGCGCGGGCGACTGGAAGACCCGCTCTTGGCGATGACTCGGGCCTGGAGGTGGCGGGTCTCGACGGCGCACCGGGTCCCCGCTCTGCCCGATTCGGGGGTCCGGGACTCGATGATGCCGGTCGGGTGGCCGCACTCCTGCGCGCGATGAGCGGCCTGGAGGGAGCCGATCGCGAAGCGCGCTTTGTTTGCGTGGTGGCTCTCGCCATGCCGGAGGGAGAAATCGTCACGGCACGCGGCGAGTGCGCCGGCCGCATCCTCGCGACGCCGCGTGGCGATGGCGGCTTTGGCTACGACCCGGTATTCGAGGCCGAGGGGGCCGCGGGCGCCATGGCCCAGCTGACCGGGTCGGACAAGCACCGAATCTCCCACCGCGGGCGCGCGCTTCGGGCCCTGTGGAAGGCACACCGAGGGCACGCGCCCTAGTGAATCACGTGCTCCCGCAGCCAGGCCATCGCCACGTCGGTGGCCCTGCCGGGTTTGTAGAAGAAATCCTTCGCCATCGCTCGTCGGATTGGGGAGCGCCGGTGCGGATCCCGCAGGCTTGCCTCGA
>JACZXC010000108.1 GCA_022571825.1 Myxococcales bacterium
ATCTTCGACGAACTGGCGGTCCGGGTGAAGAAGGTGAACCTGCGCAGCCTGAGTCCCCTCTCCGCAGCCCTCGACTACCTCGACGAGCATCCCACGGACCTGATCGTGTTGGCCACGGAGGGGCGCGACGGTCCCCCGAGCTGGATCCGCCCCTCGAAGGCGGAGCGCCTGGCGCGGCGCACGGAGACGATGACCCTGTTCGTGCCCAACTCCGCGCCGGGCTTCGTTGGCATCGAGGACGGCGAGGTCACCCTGCGTCGCATCCTGGTGCCCGTGGACGAGCGTCCGGATCCCAGGTCCGCGATCGCCTACGCGACGCGAGCGGCACAGCTCGCGGCGGGCGATCCCGTGGAGATCCTCCTGCTGCACGTGGGCGACGGGGCGGGGATTCCGGTGTTCGACCTTCCGGACGCGCCGGCCTGTTCCTTCCAGAAGCTGCAGCGCAGCGGCGACGTCGCCGAGCAGATCCTCGGGACGGCCCGGGAGCACGCCGTGGACCTGATCGCGATGACGACGGAGGGGCGCGATGGCATCCTCGACGCGCTGCGCGGTAGTGTGACCGAGCAGGTCCTGCGGGGGGCGCCGTGCCCCCTCCTCGCGGTGCCAGCGGACTGAAAGCCGCGACGCGCCCGACGTAGCCCCGATCCAAGGGCACAGCCGCATATCTATTTGGGGAAGGAGCAATTCCATGAGGGGCAATTACGATGATGTCCAATCGTAGATTCGCACTCGCACTTGCCACACTAACCGTTTCTTTCGCCGTTCCGGCAGCCTTCGCGCAGGAGCCTGCGCCGAAAGCCAAGAGTTTAGAGAAGGCTTTCAAAGAGGATTCGTTCTCGCCCTACGCCAACCGTAACTTCCCATCCAGGGTGCTCTGGGGCGACACTCACCTATACACCATGCTGAGCCCTGGGCCACTCACGCTTCATGATGCGGACTTTCCAGTCAAGATCGGCCTCGAAACCTAATACGGTGCGGAGTCATCGATGATGAGAAACACCACGCTCACTGCCTGGGCCTTTGTTGTACTCACTCTAATTGCGGCCGAGGTGCCTGCCCAGGAAAAATCGGCCTCCAAGGGAGATAAGACGGGCACGAACCCGATCAATTTCACCCACGATATCCGTCTCTATAACGAGTTTGTCTGGTTGAACACTGCTGGTGATGGCAACCAGAATCTCACCACGCTCGAATATCGCCACCCCTTCTTCGATGGCAAGTGGCAATTCGGGACGAGAATTCGTGCCAGTTGGATAGAAGCCGACGTCAACGATGATGGTATCGACGACCTAGACGATTTCGGTCTTGGGGAGGTGGTTTCGTTTTCTCACCGTACCCTACGTGAACATGCAGAAGAGAAGGGCGGTGGCCGTGGGACTCGAGACCTTTCTTCCCACTGCAACGGATGACTCGCTGGGCTCCCAACGGCTCTCCTTCGGCCCACAGATCTTTGGCGTTCTCTTCGCACCCTTCGGAATAAAGGGAGCGCTGATAGCACCGGCCTATCAGCACAAATTCAGCGTCTACGAGGACGATGACCTAAAGGATCTCCACCAGGGCCTCATCGACGTTTTCTTGCTGTGGACCTCGACAGACAAGCAATGGTGAGTGCTTCTCGACCCGCAATTCATTCTCGACTACGAGGAAGACGTCGAGTTTGGGCTCCTCGACGCGGAATTCGGAACGATGCTCGACCGATTCATCGGGAAGCAAGGACACAGCGTGTATGTTCGCCCATCCATCGGATTCGGGCGTGACAGACTAACGGATGCTTCCATCGAAGTGGGCTACAAGATCGTCTGGTAGAGAGATGCCAATGGATGGTTTTCTCCGGACTCGCGGTGGATAGGCGGACGGTTCGATCCCCGGCCGAGTTCAGGCACTGTATTATGAAGGATTGGAAGGTCCGATCATGGAGGTCGGACTCACGCAGCGGAGTCTCCGGAATACCGGGGCGCTTCACCGAACGAGGCCCCGGCGAGTCCGGATTTCCTAGGATGTGACCATGAAGTGGTTGTCCGGCCTGTTCGCCCTCTTCTCGTTATTCCTCACTTCCAACGCCGTCTCCGAGCCAATTTCGGCAGCCGAGGTGGCAGAGCGACTCGGTCTGTCGGCCGCGGCGGTCGAGCGGGTCCGCAATGGCGAGGTCGTCGCCGAGGAACTCGAAGCCTCCAGCGACAAGGATCTCTCCCTGGCTATCGCAATGCGACTCGATGCACCGATCGGCGCCGTCTTCGAATTCATCGATGCGGATCGCCTGGCGGAATTCCAATCGGCTACGATCTCCAGTGGCGCAATCGATCCGGCGAATCCCTCTTTGGCTGAGATGACGCTCCCGGCCGACGTCCTGGAGAAGCTGGTCCGCGACCCCGGCGACACGTTCTTTATGTCAGCTGATGAAGCGGAACGAGTCGCCGCAGCCGCCGAGCACGGCGCGGCCCAGGCGCTCGATGCCTATCGGGCGGTGCTCGTCGCGCGGGCCACCGCCTATTGGGAAAAGGGAGTGGTCGGCATTGTGCCCTACGCGGGTAGGGGTCGCTCACCAAAGGTCGATCTCTTACACGCGAACGACGCCGCGAAGACACTCGTGAAGAGTCTCGCCTTCCGAGCCGAGCTCGAGGCCGCGCCGTCGCGGAGTCCCGGAAACGCCAGCCACAAGCTCTCATGGGCCGTCGAGAAGGGGCGAGACCGGGCGGCACCGGTGTTAATCCATCGGATTCTCTATCGCGAGGAGGACGGAGTAATCCTCCTGGCGCGACGCTTCTACTCCGGATACGACTACGACGCGCTCCAGATCCTGGTGGGCATCCTGCCCACATCATCGGATTCGTCGGCCGTCTTCTACACGAACCATACCTACACGGCGCAGGTCACGGGATTCGGGGGCGGCGCGAAGCGCTCGATCGGTCGGAAGCTTCTCCAAAAGGCGCTCGTCGCGGAACTGCAGCGTGCGCAGAAGGTGATCCCCGGGCGCTGAGTCCCCTGCGCTCGCTCTGGGTATGAATGCCCAATTGTGACGTCACGACTGGAGAAGCCATATGGGATACTAGGCTTGCTCTCTCGGCCCAGGGCTTCCGGGGAATTTCTTCCAGATCGGAGCGCGCATGAAGGTTCTTCCGGCCCTTGTCGTGGCACCTGTCGTGATCGCCTCGTCGTCGTGGGCGTGCGCAGCGCTCTGGTTAGACGGTCCCCTGTCCGGACTGCTCGCAGCTGGCTTCGCCGCAGCCGCGGGTGGACTTCTCGGGTGGGTTCGACCGGGCCGAACCGCCCTGGCTTGCTTCGCGGGACTGATGGTGCTGGTGATCGCCTGGTGGCTCGCGATCGAGCCCCGCAACGACCGAGATTGGCTCCCCGAGGTCGCCCATCCGCCAACGGCATCGGTCGAGGGCAATCTCGTCACGATCCGAAACGTTCGAAATTTCCATTACCGGAGTGAGACGGACTTCGACGAGCGCTGGGAAGAGCGAACCTACGACCTGTCCGGACTTCGGGGCGCAGATCTGTTCCTGTCCTACTGGGGCTCGCCCTGGATTGCGCACACCATCGTCAGCTGGGAATTCGACGATGGGCAGCATCTCGCGATCTCGATCGAAACGCGCAAAGAGAGGGGCGAGGCGTATTCGGCGCTGCTCGGTTTCTTTCGCCAGTTCGAGCTCTACTACGTCGTCGCAGATGAGCGGGACCTGGTGGGGCTCCGGACCAATCAACGCGGCGAGGACGTCTACCTGTATCGACTTCGAACCCCGATTGAAACCGCGCGCGCTGTGCTACTCGACTACCTCGAAGAGGCCAACCGCCTCGCGGCGAGTCCCCGGTGGTACAATGCGCTGACGCACAACTGCACGACTACGATTCGCCACCACGTGAAAAACGTTGCAGCCGAAAATCCCTGGAACTGGCGGATTCTCGTCAACGGGCGTCTCGACGAACTCGGGTACCAGCGGGGCACCATCGACACCAGTCTACCGTTCGAGGAATTGAGGAAACGGAGCCACATCAGCGAGCGCGCGCGAGCCGCCGCAAACGCACCGAACTTCTCACAACGCATCCGCGAGGGCCTACCGGGCGAGCGCGTTCGGATTCAGCCTGCGATCTCCCAACGCGGCGCGGAATCGAATTCATGAATAGAAGCCTGCTCTTCGGCCTTTTGTTGGTGACCGTCTGCGTGGCCACGAGCTGCGCGACCCCGATCGGCGTTCGCCCGGTGGACCGCCGCGACGTGCGCCGAATGCTGTCGGCCAACGCTATCTCGGCCGACCAGCCGAGCATCGGGTCGCGTCAGGTGCTGCTTCGGCTCGGCATGGCCGACCGGCTGCGAAGCCACCCCGAGGCTGTACTGGCCGAGCTGCACACCCGAACGCTTGCCGAGATGACCCTCGATGGAAAGACGACGGGCGACCGGCTGTTCGCGTTGGCGGAGTATTCCTACCTGCACGCCTCCAAGCTGACGAAGGACTGCAGCCGACCGGGCGGATCCCGCGTTCAACGCCGGCGCAGACAGCGCAGCGCGCGCGAGCCCGAACTGGCCCGCGCCTATTACGTAGCCGCCTCGATGTACGCCTACGCGTTCGTGTTCCCCGATGATTCTCGCGCACCTCCAAGCCCATTCGACCCGCGTCTGAGAACCGCGGTGGACCTCTACAATCTGGCGATTACCTCGGTGTTCAGCCAAGCAGCGGGCGAGATCAAACCCGCGGGCGTCAGCTACTCGTTCCATCTGGGCCAGCTCGAGCTCGAGATCGATCCCGAGGGGCTCCACTACGCCGATCGCTTGTTGGGTGATTTCGTTCCGGCCGCACAATTCGAGGTGCGCGGGCTGCGCAATCGTTATCGACATGCCGGAATCGGAGCCCCGTTCCTGGCGAAGATCATTGCGCAAGAAGGTGTCGCCCTGCCGCTGACCAGCGCGCGGGTCACCGCAAAAATGCGCGTTCCGGTCACCCTGTTCGTCCGCTACGACCAGCTGTCGAAGGGGCTTCGCAGTCGTGAGTTTCGCGGACGCATCGAGATCTACACGGAAAGCCGCACGACCGAGATCGAAGTCGCCAGCCAGCGGGTGCCACTGGAGTACGAGACCTCCTCTGCGCTCGCGTATAGCCTGGAAGATTCGGAGATATGGAAGTTCGAAATCGCGGGCTTTCGAAGCGGTGACGCGCTGCCGGTCGCAGATGGGCTCCTAATGCTTCAGCCCTATCGACCCGGCAAGATCCCGATCGTCCTGGTCCATGGCACCGCATCCAGTCCGGCGCGTTGGGCCGAGATGATCAACGAATACCAGAGCGATCCGATCCTGCGCGTCCGCTACCAGTTCTGGATTTTCATGTACACCACAGGGAATCCCATCCTCTACTCGGCGAGCCTATTGCGCGAATCGCTCCAAAACACCCTCGCCGAAGTCGACCCGGACGGTCGAGATCCGGCGCTTCGCCGCATGGTCGTGGTGGGACACAGCCAGGGCGGGCTGCTTACGAAGCTCCAGGTAATCCCGAGTGGTACAGTTTTTTGGGACACTCTTTCCACCACTCCGTTCGAGAAGATCGAGGTGCGACCCCAGACGCGGGAAATGCTGGGCAAGGTGCTCTTCTTCGAACCGGGGGAATTCATCGAACGCGTGGTGTTCATCTCGACGCCGCACCGCGGGAGCTTTCTCGCCGAAAATTGGCTGGCACGGATCGCGGCGAAATTTGTCAACGCTCCGACAGAGCTGGTGGATATGAGTCTCGAACTCGCGCGCTCGGGCGTGTCGGTGGCGGGCCTGGTGATCGACCAAGTCGGCTCCGTCGTCGGCTTGGTCCGCGACGACCAGGACGCCGATCTACAACGTGAGTTGGCACGCCTTCCGAGCAGCGTGGACAACATGAACCCGAATCACCCGTTCATCCGCGATCTGCAGAGCATTCCCGTTGCGCCTCATGTGCACGTCCACTCGATCATTCCCGTGCGCGGGAGTTCTCCGCCAGAAGGACAGAACGACGGAGTGGTCGAATACTCGAGTGCACACACCGAGGAGGCGGAAAGTGAATACGTGGTGTATCGCTCCTCCCACTCGACGCAATCGCACCCCGAGACGATTCAGGAGCTCAGACGCATCCTGCTCGAACACCTCGAGGCCCCGTGAATTCGGGAGGTCTCATGCTGCGACGCTTGAGCGTTTTCGCCATCGTCGCTACGACACTCGTCATCGTCTTCTGTGCCCCGGGATGCGCGCTACTCGCGGTGAAAGAGCAACGCGAGGCGTTGCAGAGCTTCGTCAAGATCCGGGGTAACGTCCGTACCGAGAAGCCGACCAGGAACCCGGTCATCGTTCTCCTCGCACGAGCAACCGGTGCAACGGAAGAGGTCGACCCCGACACCGGTCGGCGCCGGATGAACCTGATCGACCACTTTCCTCGCGCTCGCTCCGGACATTTCGCGTTCTTCGCGCAGGCCGGGACTTTTCGAATCGCGGCCTTCGAGGATCGCAACTCGAATCTGATCTACGACCCCGGCGAGCCGGTTCTGGCCGGCCTCCCCGACTTCGACGTCGCCCCTGGCGGGACCCTCGACGGAATCGAACTCGTCATTCCCCACGACTCTTCCCTCGAAATCGTCTTCGACGTCCTGGCGGAGCAAGCGCGCACTTTCAAGGATCAGCAGAACTTCAGCCTCGGCCGCTTCACGGTGCGCGGCGAAGTCGTCGATCTAGACGCCGCCAAGTTTGGCATGGAGAGCGGCCAGATGGGGATGTGGCGCTTCGTCGACTTCCTGTTCGAGGTCGGGGCCGGCGTCTATTTCCTCGAACAGTACGATCCGAACAAGATCCCCGTGCTGTTCGTGCACGGGATCAGCGGCTTTCCCCAGCAGTTTTCCACCCTGATGGAGAAGATCGACCGGAACCGCTTCCAATCGTGGTTCTACTTCTATCCGTCGGGCGTCCATCTGGACGGCATCTCGAACCACTTGACCGACGTCGTCACCGAGCTCCAGAGCAAGCACGGATTCGACGAGATGGCCGTCGTCGCCCACAGCATGGGCGGGCTGGTCTCGCGCTCGTTCATCCTGAAGTACTGGGAGCAGACGAAGCGACGGGATATCAAAGTCTTCGTCGCGATCTCGTCACCGTGGGCCGGCAGCGAGAGCGCCGCTGGCGTCGAGAGACTCCCTGAAGATCTGATCGTCTACTCATGGCTCGACATGAGCCCCAAGAGCGACTTCCTGAGAGCTCTCTTCCACCAGCCGCCGGACTTTCAGCGCGCGCGCTCGCTACCGAGCCACACGAAGTTCCACATGATGTACGGATTCAAGCGTAACGCGGGTTCGTTCGGGCCCTCGGGTGACAATGTGCTCACTCTCAAGAGCATGACCCGTATCGAGGCCATCGAAGAGGCCGATTACAGCGCCTTGCCGCTTGACTACAACCACGTCGACATCCTGCAAAGCCGCGAGGCAGTGCACCGACTCAACGTCATTCTCAACGAGAGCTTCAACTAGCAGTCGACTGGCCCTGAGTCGCATCCTTTCTCCGAGTCAGGGTGTGCAGTAGGGAGGGTGGGGACGTAAGAGCAAGATGTAAAGGGCGCCACAGCCCAGGAGGAGGTCGGGGATCGGTCCGAAGAGCCAGGGCTGAGGGGCGAGGCTCGGCGACGCCATCGCGCAAGCGTAGCGTCAGGCTGCCTCCGAGGAGTGCACCACCGCGCCGGCATGTCAAATCTGCACCCGGCAACGTTCCCGACGTCTTCGCGGCGTGCGCCGAGCGCGCTTCGCTACGCGCGCTCGTAGGTTCCCATCAGCCGGTTCATCCCGATCAGATCTGACTCGATCGTCTCGAGCAACTGCCGCAACGTGAGTCCCGGTTCGAGATCCGGTCCGCGGCCCAGCGCGAGCACCCAGAAGAAATAGCGGTGGGTCCCGTGGCCATTCGGGGGCATCGGACCGCCATAGCCCGGCTTGCCGAAGTCACATGGCCCCGACGTATGGTCACCCACCCCCTCCGGCAGGTTCGTCGCCGTTCCCGGGATGTTGTAGAGCACCCAATGGACGAAACCGATGCCCCCGGACGAGACGACGGGTGCGTCGGGATCGTGACAGATCACCGCAAACGAACGCGTGCCGTCGGGAACGGCGCTCCACTCCAGCGGCGGAGACGTATCCTCCCCCTCTCCCGTGTGCTTCGCGGGAATGCGTCCGCCATTTTCGAAAGCCGGACTCGAGACCTGCAGATCCGACAGTGCGAACTTCATGTGCCGCTCCTCCTCTCTGATGCTCGCCGACCGGGAGCCTGCGCCGGACTCGGCCGGCGCACGAGCACCCGACACCGCCCTCCCGAGCGGCAGTGCCCGGATGCTATCCTGCCCCCTGGAGATTCCCATGAGCGGTCCGAAGCGGGGCTCGGCGAGCCCACCGACTTCGGCGACCGAACCTTCCCAGCGAAGA